>JBIKTU010000064.1:0-7771 GCA_044347965.1 Caulobacter sp. | reverse complement strand
GCCTGGGAGACGACGCTCAACCGGCCGTAGGCGTCGGCGCCCGCCGGGGCGGCGATGCGGTCGGCGACTTCCTTCTGGAACATCAGGGTCATGGAGACCGGTCGCCAGGGGCCGGTCAGCCACTTGATCAGCAGCGGCGTGCCGACGTTGTAGGGCAGGTTGGAGACCACATGGCCCGGCCCGCCGGCCAGCGCTGCCTCGTCGACCTTCAGGGCGTCGGCCTCTACCAGGGTCAGCCGGCCGTCCGACACCGCCGCCAGCTCGTTCAGCAGCGGCAGGAAGCGGGCGTCCTTCTCGACAGCGATGACCCTGGCGCCGGCCTCGACCAGCGCCCGGGTCAGGCCGCCGGGACCGGGCCCGACCTCGATCACCGTCTGGCCCTCGAGCGGGCCGGCCAGCCGGGCGATCTTCCGTGTGATGTTGAGGTCGAGCAGGAAGTGCTGGCCGAAGCTCTTGTCGGCCAGCAGGCCGTGGTCGGCCAGGCTCTCGCGGAGCGGGGGGAGTTGGTCGATCCCGGTCATCGGCGTTCGGTGATCTTTCCCAACTGTCGTCATCGTCGGACTTGTTCCGACGACCCATGAACACGGCGTCGGCTGTTACGCGCTTCGGTCCATCGGCGCCACTCCCGGAGCGCACCACGCATGGGTCGTCGGAACAAGTCCGACGATGACGGCGGAGGGGAACGGGAGAGGAGGGCGCCCGCTACCCTCGCCGCGCCGCGATCTCCGCCGCCAGCCGGATGGCGGCGATCAGGCTGTCGGGGCGGGCGACGCCCCTCCCGGCGATGTCGAAGCCGGTGCCGTGATCGGGGGAGGTGCGCACGATGGGCAGCCCCAGGGTGATGTTCACCCCGCCCCAGAAGTCGAGCATCTTCACCGGGATCAGCGCCTGGTCGTGGTACATGCAGAGGACGGCGTCATAGCGGGCCCGGGCCTCCGGGTGGAACAGGCTGTCGGCGGGCGAGGGGCCTGTCGCCTCTACGCCCAGCTCGCGCAGCGCCCGGACGGCCGGGGCGATGACCTCGATCTCCTCGCGGCCCAGCGAGCCCGACTCACCGGCATGTGGGTTCAGGCCGGCGACGGCCAGGCGCGGGACGGCGATGCCGAAGTCCCGGCGCAGGGCCTGGGCGGTGACCAGCCCGGCGTTGACGATCTTCTCGATGGTGAGGAGCGAAGACACCTTTGCCAGAGGCTCGTGGATGGTCACCAGCGCCACGCGCAGGTCGGCGGCGGTCAGCATCATCACCGGTCCGCGCGCGCCGTCATGGCGGCCGGCGGCCGTCAACTCGGCGAGGAACTCGGTATGGCCCGGGAAGCCGAAGCCGGCGGCGTAGAGCGGCGCCTTGGCGATCGGAGCTGTGACCAGGCCGCTGACCGCTCTGGACAGGGCCAGACCCACGCCGGTCTCGATCCAGCGGATCACGGCGGCGGCGTTGGCGGGATCGGGCTGGCCGGCGACCACCAGTGTGGTCAGCGGGATGTCCAGCACCGGAAGGGCCCTGGAAAAGATCAGGGCCGCGTCCTCGGGCCTCGTGACCGACTGGACAGGAACAGCCCCGCCGGGCGCGGACTCCAGCGCTTCACGATCACCGATGACCATGAAGGCAGGCCCGGTCTCGCGCAGCGCGCTCCAGGCCCGGGTCGTGATTTCCGGTCCCGTACCGGCGGGATCGCCAAGACTCAGCGCGAGCGGCGCCGGCGTCACCGCTGCTCGATGGTCGCCGTGCCGCGCAGGTCCCGCAGCAGGCGCCGCGAGATCATCGACAGCTGCTGGCCGACGAGGCGGCTTTCGATCTGCTGCGCGGTCGGGATCTGGGCCCCGCTCTGGCGACGGCCGCAGACCATGACCAGGTGCAGGCCGGCGTTGGTGCGGACAGGCTGTGACAGCTGGCCGTCGGGCGTCGTCGCCACAGCGGTCTGGAAGCCCTCGGTCAGGCCCGCAACCTCGGCTTCGCCCAGGTCGCCGGCCATGACGCCTTGGACGTCGGCGGCCTTGGCTTCGAGATCGGCGCATCCGGTGACCAGCGGGCGCAGCGCCTCGAGCTGGGTGGCGGCGGCCTGAACCTCCTCGGGCGAAGCATCGGCCGCCAGCGGCACCGCGGCCTGCTTGAGGCTGACCAGCGCGACATTGGATCCGGCGCGCTTGTCGCGAAGCGCGATGATGTAGACGCCGTCGTCGGTGACGATCGGACGGGAAATCTGGCCGGGGCGAAGCTGTTCGAGGGCCAGTTCGACCTCGGCCGGCATTTCACCCGCGCCGACCCAGCCGGCGTCGCCGCCGTTGGCCGCCGTGGCGGAGGAGGAGAACTGCCGGGCGACAGCGGGGAAGGGCGCGCCCTGCTGGATCTGTCCGATAAGCTGGCCGGCGCCCTGGATGGCGTTGTCGATGCCGCCGACGCGGGAAGGGTCGATGACGACTTCGCTGATCTGGTACTGCGGCTTCCCGGCCGATACGGTCAGTTGCTCCTGGACAGCCTTGATCTGGTCCTGGCCGATACGCAGGCGGCTACCGTAGCGGCCCCGGATGTAGCCCTGCCAGCTGACCTCGGCGCGAATCTGTTCGCGCAGGGTCTCGGGGCCGACGCCGGCGCTACGCAACTGCGCCAGCATCTGGTCGCCCGTAATGTTGTTGCCCTTGGCGACTTCCGTAAGCTCGGCGTCAACGTCGGCGTCCGTGGCGACGATGTCGGTCTTGTGTTCCTTCTCGACCCTGCGGAGCTCCTGGATCTGCAGGCGTTCCTCGATCAGCGAGCGCATGGCTTCCCGCTGCAGCTGCGGCAGGGTGTTCTCGTCGGGCTGGATGCCGGCGGTGATCGACAGCAGACGCATCCGCTGGACCAGGTCATAGGTCGAGATGATGTCGTCGTTGACGACCGCGGCGACGCTTTCGCCGATCGCCGATTCCATCACCTCCGCCAGGGCGGCGTCGGTGGTCCCGGGGACAGGAGCCTCCTGGGCGTGGACAATGGGGGCGAACCCGAGGCTCAGGGCGGACGCCGCCGCCAGTGCCAGCCTCGTCACGCTACGCGTCGACGTATTCAATATTGTCGTTCCCCTGAATGCTTCGACAGGCGGACTCGCAGGTTCCGACCGTTCGTCACTGGCTGTAGCCTTTATCGCCCAATGTGGCGAGCGTTAGGCGCAGGATCACCGAGTCCGACGGGCCCAGAGTCCGGTTGTAGGTCTCCTCGTGCACCCAGACGACGGCGATATCGAGGCAGTCGTCCCGGTAGAGGCCGCCGAGCTCCTGGCGACGCCATACGTCGCTCTCGACGTCGCGAACACCGGCGAAGGTGACGCCCCAGTTGCCCGAGATCATCACTTCACCGGCGAAGTCGAGGTCCTCGCGCTGGACGCCGGTGATGTCCTGGTTGTCCCGCAGGTAGCGGATGAAGCCGCGGGCGCGGGTAGTGTTGACGTCAACCCCTGCTTCGAAGCGCCGCACGTCGCCGTTCTCCGGGCTGAACCGGGCGCGGGTGAAGAAGCTGACGCTCTCGAGGGGGCGCCCTTCGGCGGCGACGATCCAGTCCGACCTGGCGGTCTGCAAGCCGCTTCGGGTCGGAAACTGCAGATCCGGATTCGAGCGGAAGGTGCGGCCGATCATGATGCTGCCGCCGCGCCCGTCGTCGTACAGGACGCTCGCCCGCGCGCCCACGTTGACACGCCGCCCGTCCTCGTACCGGTCGAAGCCGGGGAACTTGTTGGCCCGCAGCAGGTTGGTCTCGTCGTACTCCAGGACCGCGCTGTCCTCATTGGGAACAGGCGTGTTGGCGTCGACGTCCGGCGACAGGGCCGCCTGGAACAAGGGCTCAAGCACGATCGTGCGGGCCCCGTCCCGACGCATCAGCGGGAAGCTGACATCGACGCCGGCCACGCCGCGGGCGCGGGTGACGGTCCTGGCGGCTGGACCCGGCGCTGGCAGGTCGTCCAGGTCGTAAACGTCGCCACGCACCTGGGCGAACGGTGAAAGCCGCAGGCCGCTCGCGAAGGTCCAGGTATCCTGCCAGTCGGCGAGGGCGCTGACACGTCGGCTGTCGGCGCCCGGCTGTGTCGCCACGAACTGGGATTGCTCGCGGGTCAGGGCGACCGCGCTGCCCTGCAGCCTCAGGCGCCCGCCGAGCACCGGGCCTTCGGGCTCCCAGCGCCCCTCGACCATCGGCGCGATGGTCGGGAACGCCCGGTCGATATCGATGGGGCGCAGGCCCTGGATGCTGAGCGCGGATATCGACAGCCAAGACTGTTCGTCCTGGCGCACCGCGTACAGTTGCGACGACAGGCGCCGGTCGTCCGAAGGCAGCATGCCACGCTGCTGGTAGACGTCGCTGATGTCGTATTTGTCGAAGATCAGGTCGTCGGAAGCGCGCTCCGCCGCGAAGCCCCAGCGCCACTCCTCGTTGATCCGGAAAGCCCCGTTCGCGAGCAGGTAGCTGCGCGATGTCAGATCGCCGATCCGGTCGCCGTCGCCATCCAGATCACGCTCGTAGGTGAAGCCGAGTCGCGCGTTGATCTGCCCCGACCAGAAGCGCTTTCGCCACTGAAGGTTCAGGAAGGGGTTCACCTTCGTATTGATCTGGGGGCTGATCACCAGATCCTCGGAGGGCGAGATGATCAGGGCGTAGGGCTGCTCGTAGGACAGGCCTCTACGGGCGGAGGCCAGGACATTGGGCGCGAGCAGGCCGCTCTTGCGTTTCGCGCCCGGATCCGGATGCCAGAACACAGGCGCGTAGAAGACCGGGACGCCCCACATCTCGATGACGGCGTTGCGGTAGTAGATGACCTGCTTTTCGCGGTCCTGGACGACCTTGTCGGCGCGGATCGACCAGGTCGGCAGCTTGGTCTTGTCCTCGGCGCAGATCTCGCACGGGGTGTAGATCGCCTGGGTCAGTTCGTTGACCAGGTCGCTGCGGCGCACCGCGGTGGCGGCGGCCAGCTTGACGTCGCCGTCCAGGCGGGCCGAGAAGCCCCGCGCCACGCCGGCGCGCATTTCCTCGTCCAGCACCATCTCGTCGGCGAAGCTGATCGCGCCGGACGGGTCGATGACCACGACACTCCCGCGCGCCGTGATGAGGCCGCTGCGGATGTCATAGATCAGCGACCGGGCGCGCAGGGTACGGCCTCGGTATCGCACCTCGACATCGCCCTCGGCGCTGACAACCTGATTGGCGTCATCCTGGATGAGGCTGTCGGACTCCAGATAAAAGCCGGCGTCGCCAAGACCGTCATCGCTGGCGGCGGGGGCCGCCGGCGCGGTGGGGATCGCCGCGAAATCCTGCGCCAGGACCGGGCCCGTGACGGCGAACAGCGCCGCGCCGGCTACGCCGGCCAGCAGCGGGCCGCGCCCTCTGGGCCGCCTCGGGGATCGACTCTTGGTCGTCATGTGACGGTCTTCCTCCCGGCGACGCGCCCCCGCACGATTCCACCGTCTTCCGTATAGCAAAGCAGCGTCAGTCCCGATAACAGCGCCAGTATCGGCGGCGCCCAGGCGGCGGCGGCGGCGGGCACAATCTCGGCCTTCCCCAACGCGCCGCAGAACTGGTTGAAGAAGAAGAACACGAAGCCCAGCGCTACGCCGGATCCGGCCAGCACCGCCAGCCCGCCCAGCCGCATGAGCCGCAGCGAAAACGCCGCCGCCAGCAATGACATGGCCGCGAACAGGATGGGCGTCGCGAGCAGCTGGTGCAGTCTCAGGCGGTAGGGCAGGGCGGAGAAGCCTGCGCTCTCGGTGCCGCGAATGGTCGCCGGCAGACGCCAGAAGGCGATAGCCTCCGGAGTCGTGAAGCGTTCGATCGCGGCCTGTTCGTCAAGGGTCGAGGGGATGGACAGGGTCTCGGAGCGGACGGAGCCGGCGCCCGGCGCCGCCTCGCGCACGCCTTTCAGGCGCCAGTAGCCGGGCATCAGCCTGGCTTCGTCCGCCTCGATCCGGCGCGAGAACTCCAGGCCGCCGCTGGCGGTGACCCGGTAGACGAACATGGACACGTCCTTGAGCCGAACCGTGCCTTCGACCTGGTCGTGCGAGCGCGCCCGGATGACCACCTGGGAGGCGTTGTCGCCCTGCCGCAGCCAGGTGTCCTTGGGCGTCGAGGTCTGGAATTCCTCCAGCACCGCGTCCCTGGACTGTTCGAACTGGGCGCCGAGCATCGCCGTCAGCGGGTTCAGGGCGGCGACCGTCACCGCCCCCACCAGGAAGGCGGCGGCGGTGGCCGGCAGGATGAAGCGCCAAGCCGATACTCCGGCCGCGCGCATGGCGATCAACTCGCTGCGGCGGTTCAGGCCGACAAAGGCCGCCAGGGTCCCGAACAGGAAGGCGAAGGGCAGCAGGGTCAGGATTGTCGACGGCGCCTTGAGCAGGGTCAGCCAGAGGAGCTTCGGAAAGCCCGCGTCGCCGCGGCCGCCGACCGTCCGCGAGACCTCCACGAAGTCTATCAGCAGGATGACCGAGCCGATGACGGCCAGCGCGCCCGCCACGCCCATCAGGGTTCGCGACAGGACATAGCGCTCCAGCCGTCCGATACCGCGGCTCATGCCGCCACTCCCGTCACAGGCGCCTTGCGCGGTTCAGCAATGCCGAACGGCAGCCATTCGCGCCAGCCGTGGCGGCGTCGAACGGGCCGGTAGAGCTGGCCCAGACCCCAGGCGATCGCCGCCAGCGGGATAAGGTACTGCAGGATGTTGAGCGCCGGCGTGTCCTCGCAGGCGGCCTGGACCGCGAACCCGATGATGCGCACGCCCGCGGCGGCCGCTCCGATCACGGCGATGCGACGACCGTAGCCCATGCGGCTGAAGCTGGAACCGAGGACAGCGGCCAGCGCCATCGCCATGAAGGCGAGGCTGTAGAGCGGGGAGGCGAGGCGCGAATGGCCCTCGGCCAGAAGCTTCTCCCGGTTCTTCTTCTCGTAGGCCTGGGTCAGGTCGGGGTAGAAAAGCTCGTGCAGATAACGGTCCGACGCCTTGTAGGTGACGGTGTCGGAGGTGTTGAGGAAGGTGGCGAGCTCCAGCGCGTATTCCTCGAACGACAGGTAGTTCAGGACGCCGGTCGTGGAGAATTCCTGGTTCGATCCGTTCCGCATCACCAGCACCGGCTTGCCGCCACGTTCGGTGATGCGCCCCTCCCGGGCCGTGTAGGTGGTGGCGCCGCCGTCCGGTTTGCGGTGGTGGATGAACAGGTTTCGGATCTTGCCGTCCGCATCGACGGTCTGGCCATAGACGGTCAGTCCGGGCGCCGGCTCGGAGAATTCGCCCTCGCGGACCAGCGTCGCCGCGACATCGCTTCGGGCCGCCGAGACGATCTCGCGCATCGCCCGGTAGGACGCTGGTTGAACCCAGAGATTGACCGCCAGTCCGACGAGCACCGCCAGGGTCGCCAGCCGCAGCGCCGGCGAAATCAGGCGCCAGCGGCTCATGCCGCCCGCCTGACAGACCACGAGCTCATGGTCCGTCTGCAGCCGGTTCAGCGCGACCAGGGCCGCGACGAAGATGGCGATCGGCAAGATCAGGTTCATCAGCTGCGGCATCGCCAGCAGGATGACCTGCAGGTAGACCCAGGCCGTCTGGCGCTGTTCGATGATGATATCGAGGCGGCCCAGGCTTTGACTCAGCAGTCCTACGGCCCCCAGCGCGGCGGCGGCCAGCAGGGTCGGAGTCAGCAACTGGCGAAAAAGGTAGCGCTCGATCAGACGCATAGAGGGAAGCTGGGCCCGTTGAGGGGTCGGGGAAACCCCGAAGCAGGGGTGGTCCGTTCTATACCCCCGAACGCATCGGAAACAACCGCCGCG
>JBIKTU010000063.1:0-7860 GCA_044347965.1 Caulobacter sp. | reverse complement strand
ATCTCGACCGGTCCGGACGACAGCCTGCTGACCGCCTACAACCGCATGCGGGCGGCCGACATCAGCCAGCTGCCGGTCATGGACCACGGCCGGCTGGTCGGGATCCTCGACGAGAGCGACATCCTCGGCGCCGTCGGTCCGCGCGAGGGTCGGGCCGACCGTTTCGGCCAGACCGTCTCCGACGCCATGACCCGCGACGTCCACACCCTGCAGGTCGGCGAGCCGCTGGGAAGCCTAAATCCGGTCTTCGAGCGCGACCAGGTGGCGGTTGTGATGGATGGCGAAAAGCTGGTGGGCCTGATCACCAAGGTCGACCTCATCAATCACCTGCGCCGGAACGCGTGAGCATGACAACGCCCAAGCACGAGGGGGGCGGCAAGAACCGCCTCGCCTTCGCCACCCGCACCATCCACGGCGGCCAGAGCCATGACCCGACCACCGGCGCGGTGATGGTCCCGATCTACGCCACCTCGACCTACGCCCAGGAGAGCCCGGGCGTGCACAAGGGCTTCGAGTACGCCCGCAGCCAGAACCCGACGCGGTTCGCGTTCGAGCGCTGCGTCGCCGACCTTGAGAGCGGGACGAAGGCCTTCGCCTTCGCCTCCGGCCTGGCGGCGGCCGCCACGGTTCTGGAGATGCTCGACAGCGGCGCGCACGTCATCGCCAGCGACGACCTATACGGCGGCAGCTACCGGCTGTTCGAGCGGGTGAAGAAGCGTTCGGCCGGACTGTCTTTCAGTTTTGTCGACATGACCGACGTAGCCAACATCGAGGCGGCGATCCGTCCCGAGACGAAGATGATCTGGGTCGAGACCCCGACCAACCCGACCTTGCGGCTGGTCGATCTGGAGGCCGTCGCCGCGCTGGCGTCCAGGCAAGGCCTGATCACCGTCGCCGACAACACCTTCGCCAGCCCTTATGTGCAGCGGCCGCTGGAACATGGCTTCGACCTGGTGCTGCACTCGACCACAAAATACCTCAACGGCCACTCGGACATGGTCGGCGGCGTGGTGGCGGTGGGCGAGAACACCGAGGTCCGCGATCAGCTGACCTTCCTGCAGAACGCCGTGGGCGCCATCTCCGGCCCGTTCGACAGCTTCCTGGCCTTGCGGGGCCTCAAGACCCTGGCGCTGCGGATGGAGCGCCACTGCGCCAGCGCGCTGCGGATCGCGGAGTGGCTGGAGGCGCGGGGCGACGTCAAGCGGGTGATCTACCCCGGCCTCGAAAGCCATCCGCAGCACGATCTCGCGAAGCGCCAGATGAACGGCTCTGGCGGCATCATCTCGGTGGAGATCGACGGCGACCTGGCCCGCGCCCGACGGGTGCTCGAGCGCACGCAGCTGTTCACCCTGGCCGAGTCCCTGGGCGGGGTCGAAAGCCTGATCGAGCATCCCGCCATCATGACCCACGCCTCCATCCCGCCCGAGCAGCGCGCGGCGATCGGCATCAGCGACACCCTGATCAGGCTTTCGGTGGGGATTGAGGACTGTTCGGACCTGATTTCCGACCTCGACCAGGCGCTTTCAGGCTGAATCGCGGCTTGTCGGGGATCGGCGCGGACTGGTCGCTGGCGCTGGACGGGCGCGGCGGCGCCAGTTCGGCCTGGGGATCGTCAGTCAGCAGATGCGCCGACAGCATCAGGTCGGTCCTGACCGCCGACACGTCGTCCCGGGCCACCCAGACCCGGATGGCGGCCTGGGCGTAGGCTTCGGTGAGGTCCATCATCTCGATCAGCGGTGGCGGATCCTTGCGGACCCGGGGATCGGCGTCGACCCGCTCGCGAAGCCGCTGCAGGACCGCGACGATATCGGCCTTCAGCGGGACCTTGAAGATCACATCGACCCTGCGCCGGCGGTGGGTCGAGTAGTTCAGGATCACGTCGCCGAATACCTTGCCGTTGGGTATCACCACCTTGACGTTGTCAGCGGTGGCCAGCTCGGTGACCAGCAGATCCAGCGCCTTGACGGTGCCCTGGCGTCCGGCGCTCTCGATGAAGTCGCCGACCCTGTATGGTCGGAAGATCAGGATCATGACCCCGGCGGCGATGTTCGACAGCGCGCCCTGCAACGCCAGACCGATGGCGAGGGAGGCGGCTGTCAGGACAGCGATAATCGAAGTCGCCTGAACGCCGAGCTGCTGCAGCACCGCGATCAGGCCTACGGCGAGGACGCCGAACCGCACCATCGAGCCGACGAAGGTCTGCAGCGTCGGGTCAGGGGCCTGCTGGCGGCTGTGCAGCCTTCCTATGGCGCGCTGGATGAAACTGGACGCCCAGCCGGAGACCCAGACTGCGATCATCAGGATGAACGCCGCGGCGACCAGGTTCACGGCCAGCCTGCCGGCGACGTCGGCCAGTCGTGTGGCGATCGTTTCCCAGGCCGTCAGGTGCTGGACGAGTTGCGGATCAACCGCCTTGGGCAGAGTGTTCATCAGGTCTGGCATGGCCGGTCGGCGGGCTGTTCGTCAACGGGCGTCCGCGCGGGCCGGTTCCAGCCTGTGGCAACAACCGGTTACAGGGTTTGTGTCGAAATGCCCGTCCACCTTGGCTAGGAGCGCGCTCATGAGCATCGCCTTCATCGACCTCGCCGCGCAGCAGCGCCGGATCCGCGACCGCCTCGACGCCGCCATCGGCCGGGTTCTCGACCATGGCGGCTATGTCATGGGGCCCGAGGTCCGCGAGTTCGAGCGCCAGCTGGCCGAATTCGGCCAGGCGCCGCTGTCGCTCAGCTGCGCCAATGGCACCGACGCCATCGCCTTGCCGCTGATGGCCTGGGGTATCGGCGCGGGCGACGCGGTGTTCTGCCCGTCCTTCACCTTTACGGCGACGGCGGAAGTCGTGCCGTGGGTGGGGGCGACGCCGGTGTTCGTCGATGTGCTGCCGGACACCTGCAACCTCGATCCAGCAAGGCTCGAGGCGGCCATCGCGGCGGTGAAGGCGGAGGGCGCGCTGACGCCCGCCGTGGTGATCGCCGTCGACCTGTTCGGCCAGCCGGCCGACTACCCGGCCCTGCGCGCCATCTGCGACCGCCATGGCCTGAAGCTGATCAGCGACTCGGCCCAGGGTTTCGGCTGCACCTTGGACGGCAAACACCCTATCCATTGGGCGGATGTCGCCACCACCAGCTTCTTCCCGGCCAAGCCGCTGGGCTGCTACGGCGATGGCGGGGCGGTGATCTGCAAGGAACAGGCGCTCTGGGACCTGATGGACAGCTACCGCGTGCATGGCAAGGCGGTCGCGGCCGACCTGAACGGCCGGGTGTTCGAGCATGAGTCCAAGTACCTCAACGCCCGCATCGGCATGAACTCGCGGCTGGACACCGTCCAGGCCGCCATCCTGATCGAGAAGCTGGCCATCTTCGCCGAGGAGATCGCCATGCGGCAGGCGGTCGCCGACCGCTACGCCGAGGGCCTGAAGGGCTCGGTCCTCGCCACGCCGACCATGATCAAGGGCGGCCAGTCGGTCTGGGCCCAGTATGTGATCGAGCACGGGAACCGCGACGGCCTCGCCGCCCACCTGAAGACCCAGGGCGTGCCGACCGCCGTCTACTACCCGGTGCCGATGCATATGCAGGAACCCTACGCCCACTTCCCGCAAGGGGTCGGCGGCCTGCCGGTGACCGAGGCCCTGGCCGGTAAGGTCCTGGCCCTGCCCATGCACCCCTATATGGACGTGGAGACGCAGGACCGGATCATCACCGCGGTCCAGGGTTTCAACGGCTAGAAGACGATGCGGTCAGACGGAGCCGTCCGACCGTTGAAAAAAGCTTCGAAATCAAGGGTCCAGAGCCTGACGGGTTCAGATTGTCCTATCTGAACCCGTCAGGCCCTTAGTGGATCAGGGAGCGGAAGAAGTAGGACCAGTAAGTGCCTGCACCGCCGGTCCGTTCGGTCAGATCGATCCGGTACACGCGCCGCTGGGACATGGTGAACTCCACACCGATCTTGTCGTAGTAGAGATGCTTGCTCATGCCGCCGATCCGTTCGCGCTCTGGCAGGCCGGCCTTGATGTACGGAACATCATCCAGGTCGCCCACGGTAACGCCAAGCATTGGCGGGCACGATTCCGGCGCGGCCTGAAGCTGGAGACAGGCGATGCGCGTCACGCGGCCTGACTCGGGAAGAAAGATGTACTGGCTCTCTGCCTTCTGCGGCAGGGTGTAGGACCACTCCGAATATGCGAACAGGCTCCGACCGGCCACGACCGGCGGGGTCGAGCCGAGGACGACGCCGTCGGCTGACAGGCCTGTCTTGATCCACGGGCTCCGGCCATCCAGCCGCACCGCCGTCGGATAGCCGTTGGCGTACAGGATGGAGCGATGGTCGTCGGCGAGCGATGCGCCCATATAGCTGTTGATGTCTTCGTCGTAGTTCGCCCACAGGACGTAGAAGAGCATCAGGCAAACGACTGCGATCCCGCCGACCACGATCTGAACCGCGACCTTCTGGCCGATCAGGGCCCTTGCCCGGCCCAGAAAGGACGACTTCGACTTGCTCCGTCTGCGCCGGGAGGAGCGCTTGCGCGGATTTTCTTCTGGAGACGTCTCGGTGCTGTCAGTCTGAGCCATCCGGGGGCCTCGTCGAGATTCTGGGACGAGCATAGATAGCTGCCTAAGCCCGGGCTTCCAAGCGGCTCCACGGCTGGGCGTTGGAAGATGTGCCGGAACCCAGCATCCGTTCCAGCGTCGCCAGCTCGTCGGCTTCCCGCGGCGGCTTGTCCCAGCGAATGCGGCTGATCCGGGGAAACCGCATGGCTACGCCGCTCTTGTGGCGGGTCGAGCGCTGCAGGCCTTCGAAGGCCACCTCCAGCACCAGCCCGAAGTCGGCGCCGGCCCTCACAGACCGCACCGGCCCGAATCGTTCGACGGTGTTGTCGCGGACGAACCTGTCCAGCTGCCTGAGCTCCTCGTCGGTAAAGCCGAAGTAGGCCTTGCCGACCGGCGTCAGCGACCGCTCGCCCGCCGCATCCTCACGCCAGACGCCGAAGGTGAAGTCGCTGTAGAAGCTCGACCGCTTGCCGTGGCCACGCTGGGCGTACATCAGAACCGCGTCGATGAGACGCGGGTCACGCTTCCACTTGAACCAGGGCCCCTTCGGCCGTCCGGCCTCGTAAATGCTGTCCCAACGCTTGAGCATCAGGCCCTCGGCGATGCGCGGATCGCCCTCCGGCGGGTCGGCGCGCAGGGCGGAGAGCTGCTCCCAGGTTTCGAAGGGGTGCAGCGGGGAGAGATCGATCCGGAGGCTACCGGCGGCTGCAACGAAGCTTTCCAGCCGCTTACGCCTTTCCGCGAAGGGAAGGCCGCGCAGGTCTTCCTCGCCGTCGAGCAGGAGGTCATAGGCCCGGATGCCCGCCGGGAAGGCCTGCAGCATCTTCGCGTTCACGCTCTTGCGGTTCAGCCGCTGCTGCAGGTCCCCGAACGCGCCGACTGCGCCGTCCCGCATGACCAGCAGCTCGCCGTCGAGCGCGCCTTCGAAGGTCATCGCCTCCAGCACGTCAGGGAAGGCGTGGCTGATGTCGTCGCCGGTGCGGGTGTAGAGCCGTCGTTGGCCGCGCTCGCTGACCGCCTGGATGCGGATGCCGTCCCACTTCCACTCGGCGGCATGGTCTGCGGGGTCCAGGCGGGCAAAGTCGACAGCCTCGTCGATCGCCTGGGCCAGCATCACCGACCGGAATCGGCCCGGCGTGTCGGCGCTCGGTGGTTCCGACCGGCCCTCCAGCCAGGCGAACAGGTCCGCGTAGGGTGGGGCCAGGCCGTGCCAGATCTCCTCGACCTCGCTGATCGCGACGCCGCCAAGATCCGCGCAGGCCTGTTTGGCCAGGCGGCTCGAGACGCCGACCCTCAGACCGCCGGTCAGCAGCTTGAGCAGCGCCCAGCGGCCGTCGGCGTCCAGGGCGTCCAGCCATCCTTCGATCATCGGCTGGACCTGCCCCCGCGTGGCGGTGCGCAGGGCCTCGACCACCTCCGACAGGTCCGGCTCGCGGTTGGCGCCGGGCCGGGCCGGCCAGACCAGGGCGACCGTCTCGGCCAGGTCGCCCACATAGTCGTAGGACCAGCGAAACAGCACCGGATCCATCCGCGCCTCGACGGCTTTGCGGATGGCGGCCGGCTTGGCGGCGGAGAAGCTCAGGCTTCCCGTCAGCGCTGCAAGCGCCCAACCCCGGTCCGGATCGGGCTGTCCGGCCAGGAAGTCGCGCACCAGACGCAGCTTGGCGTTCCGCGACGCGGTGAACGACAGGTCATCGAGAAGGCGGGCGAAGGCGCGCATCGCTGTTCAATGTAGCGCGGCTGCGGTCGGTTGCCGCAAGCGATCCACGCCCCCTTTCGGAGCATGTTTCGGCGCCTGCGGCGGTGCATTGTGAGCGCCAGAGTCTGGAGAGCCCCCATGAAACGCCTGGCTATCGCCACCCTTGCCGCCGCCGGTCTGTTCGCCGCGGCCGGGACTGCTCACGCGGCCTGCACCTTCGACATCGCCGCCGGTCTCAACGCCAACGGCAAGGGCTTCCCCTATCCGGGGGCTGAGGACCGGCCCTGGTTCACCAGCGGCCAGACCATCGCCGTCGCCGGCAAGCCCTATGACAAGTTCGGCCTGCCGCGCGAGTTCGGTCCTATGGACCTGCCGCTGCTCGAGCAGGCCGGTGTCTTCGGCGGGGTGATCGCCTTCACCGAAAAGGGCGGCGACCGGGAGGTGATCTACGTTCCGGTCAAGGCCGCGACCTGCACCTTCCAGCCTTACCAGCTGATGCGTTGAGGTCATTCACTCCTGCAGGTCGCCGAGGATGGTGATCTTCTGCCAGATCTTGCGACCCAGATCGGTACAGAGGTTCTCGACGTCGCTGGCGGCCGCCACGACGATGTGGTCGCGGCTCTCGCCCGCGTAGAGGGCCGACAGCTTGCCGGTCAGGGCCAGCATCTCGGCGCAGTATTCCAGGTAGCGGGTCAGCTCGAACCGGCTCATCCGCCGCTCCGGAGAGGACGGGGTGCGGGGCCCGCCGCCCAACAGCGTGGTGGGGTCCTTGGTCAGCTGATGCATGTCGACGACATGGGCGAAGGACCGAAGTTCGTGCAGGGCGGCCTGGGTTCGCGACCGCTTCCAGCGCTCCTCCAGGGTGAGCAGGAACCACAGGCCGGCCGCCATCAGCAGGACCAGGTTGACCGATGATTCCAGCAGAGCGGTCAGGGCGACCTCGTTGGTCTGCTCGAAGATGCCGCGCCAGTCGACGTCCTTGAGGACGGCGGCCAGGACGCCCAGTCCGCCCAGACAGAAGAGCGCCAGCAGGGTCCGCAGGCCGATGTAGGGCCGGCTGAGGGCCCGGGCCCTGCGGGCGGTGTCCTCCGCGGTCATGCGCAGCTGTCGTCCCGCGCCGGCCAGGCCGGTTCCGGGAAACCGCTCATGGATGCGGTCGGCAAGGCGAACCGCCGTCTTGACGATCTCGTCGGCGCTCAGCGTGCGGTAATCGGGTCCGGACGGACGTTTCATGGCCGGCCTCCCGCGCCGGGGCGCCTGCCCCTGACGCAGATGATCTCGCCGGCCGAGCCTGCGATGAGCCGCATGAGCCTCCCCCCTGAAGACATGCGCGTGATGGAGCCCGTGTTCAGCGCGCCTGTCCAGCCTTGTCGCGAGCTCTAGTCGTCATCGTCCTCGTAGCCGACCAGGGCCAGCGCCCGGGCGGGCTGACCGCGCAGTTCGCACCAGCGCAGCAGGGCCTCCTCGCGACCGTGGGTGATCCAGACCTCGCCCGGCGCCAGCTCGGTGATCGTGTCGGTCAGCTCGTCCCAGTCGGCATGGTCGGAGATGACCAGCGGCAGCTCGACACCCCGCTGCCGCGCCCGGGCGCGCACCCGCATCCAGCCCGAGCAGAAG
>JBIKTU010000110.1:0-6381 GCA_044347965.1 Caulobacter sp. | reverse complement strand
CCCAGCATTCCTCGGCCAGGTGGGGCGTGAAGGGAGCGATCAGCCGGGCCAGCACGGACAAGGCCTCGGCCCGGGCGTTGGCCACCCCGGCGTCAACAGCCTGGAAGGTCTTGAGAATGTTCAGGAACTCATACAGTCGGGCGATACCGCTGTTGAACCGGAACTGCTCGATGGAGTCGGTGACGGCCTTGATGGTCTTGTGCGTCGCCCGACGCAGCTCCTCGGCGCGTGGGTCGGTATCGGGTCCCGACGGCGGGGCGCCCTCGGTGTCGAACTCGGCCCAGACCCGATTGACGAAGCGGCCGGCGCCCTCGACGCCCCCCGTGGTCCACTGCACATCCCGCTCGGGCGGGCTGTCGGACATCACGAACAGACGTGCGGCGTCGACGCCGTAGGTCTCGAAGATTTCCTCCGGGGCCACGACGTTCTTCTTCGACTTCGACATCTTCTCGATGTCGCCGATCACCAGCGGCTCGCCCGTCGCCGCCACCCGGGCGCGGCGGGTGGCGCCCTCGGTCTCGATGATGATCTGGGTCGGCTCGACCCAGTCGCCCGCCTGGCTGCGGTAGGTTTCGTGCGTGACCATGCCCTGGGTGAACAGGCCCGCGAACGGTTCGGCCACCGACAGCAGCCCTTCATCCTTCAGGGCGCGGGTTACGAACCGGGCGTAGAGCAGGTGCAGCACCGCGTGCTCGACGCCGCCGATATACTGGTCGACCGGCAGCCACTTGTCGGCGGCGGCCTTGTCGATCGGCGTCGCGCTTTCGGGATTGGCGAAGCGCGCGAAGTACCAGGACGAGTCCATGAAGGTGTCGAGCGTGTCGGTCTCGCGCTCGGCCTCGCCGCCGCAGGTCGGACAGGCCACGAACCGCCAGGTCGGATGGTGCAGCAGCGGATTGCCCGGCCGATCGAAGGTGACGTCGTCGGGCAGGAGGACCGGCAGCTGGCCGGCCGGAACCGGCAGGGTGCCGCAGGTCTTGCAGTGGATGACCGGGATCGGACAGCCCCAGTAGCGCTGGCGCGAGACGCCCCAGTCCCGCAGGCGGTAGACAGTGGCGCCCTTTCCCTTGCCCATCGACTCGATGCGGCCGACGGCGGCGGCCTTGGCCTGCTCGATGGTCAGGTCGTCCAGGAAGCCGGAGTTGAAGATCTTCCCGGGGCCCGTGAAGGCCTCGGAGCCGACCATGAAGGTGGCGGGATCGGCGTCGCCCGGCAGGACGACCGGCTTGACCGGCAGGCTGAACTTGCGCGCGAAGTCCAGGTCGCGCTGGTCGTGGGCCGGGCAGCCGAAGATGGCGCCGGTGCCGTAGTCCATCAGGATGAAGTTGGCGATCCAGACCGGCAGGGTCTCGCCTTCGACGAACGGGTGCTTCACCCGCAGGCCTGTATCCAGCCCGAGTTTCTCCGCACCTTCGATGTCGGCTTCCGAGGTGCCCCCCTTGCGACATTCCGCGACAAAGGCGGCGACCTTAGGGTCGGCGGCCAGGCATTCAGCCAGAGGGTGGTCGGGCGCGATGCCGACGAAAGCTGCGCCGAACAGGGTGTCGGGGCGGGTGGTGTAGACCTCCAGCCCCGCCTCGAAGCCCTCAGGCGCCAGGCCGTCGAAGTCGAAGGAGAACTGCAGGCCGGTCGAACGCCCGATCCAGTTTTCCTGCATGGTCCGAACCTTGTCCGGCCAGCGATCCAGCGTCTTCAGGCCCTCGATCAGGTCATCGGCATAGTCGGTGATCCGCAGGAACCACTGGGTCAGTTTCTTCTTCTCGACCACGGCGCCGGAGCGCCAGCCGCGGCCGTCGACCACCTGCTCGTTGGCCAGAACGGTCATGTCGACCGGGTCCCAGTTGACCGTGGCCTCCTTGCGGTAGACCAGGCCCCGCTCCAGCAGCTTCAGGAACCAGGCCTGCTGCTGGCCATAGTACTCCGGATCGCAGGTGGCGAACTCGCGGCTCCAGTCGATCGACAGGCCCAGCGCCTTCAGCTGCTCCCGCATGCCGGCGATGTTGTCGTAGGTCCAGCCCTTGGGGTGGACGCCGCGTTCCATGGCGGCGTTCTCGGCCGGCATGCCGAAAGCGTCCCAGCCCATCGGATGCAACACCGCATGACCCCGGGCGCGCCGGTAGCGCGCCACGACGTCGCCCATGGCGTAGTTGCGGACATGGCCCATGTGGATGCGCCCCGACGGGTAGGGGAACATCTCGAGGACGTAGTATTTCGGGCGCGGATCGTCGTTGCTGACGCGGAAGACGTCCTTGCGGGCCCAGGCTTCACGCCAACGGGGCTCCGTGTCCTTCGGATTGTATCGGGCCATTGAGGCTTTCGGGCGGTCCGGGCCGGCTTAGCCGGCCATGTTGGCCAGACGCAGCTGGCGGGCCTTGGTCAGGATGGCGTTCTCGATATCCGTCTCGGTCTGGGCCGCCGTGGGGGCGTCCATCCAACCGCCGGCGCCATCGGCGACCTGCTTGAACACGGTCACGTTGAGGCCGTCGGCCCTAAGTCGGGTGTCCAGAATGTAGACCGTCGCCTTGAAGCGTTCGTCGGGCTTCTCGGGATTGGCGTACCAATCGGTGATCACCACGCCGCCATAGGGGTCCGCGGAGGCGAGGGGCATGAAGGACAGGGTATCCAGGGCCGCCCGCCACAGATAGGCGTTGACGCCGATCTGCGCCGCCTCGCCACCCTTCGGCGCGCTGTCGCGACCGAACGGCGACCAGCCCCCGCCGTCGTCGACGTTCCGTGAACCGCCCGTTCCGCAGCTGGCCACACCCACGAGCGCCAGGGTGAGAACCCCGACGGAGGCGACCCGCATCCAAGACCCGCGCGCAAACGCCATATTCCATCGCTCCACTTACGTTTCGGGCCGCGCGTGCCATGCTCGCGCGGCGGCGTACACCCCCGACGCCTCGACAGCCCGTCTACAACAGGGCCGCCTCGCCGCCAAACGGGAATCTCGTGGCCTTCGCGCAACAGGCGACCGGGGAAACCATGGACTCTCCCCGCGAGTCTGACCGCAGCCAGTTGACCCCGGCCCCAAGCCGCCTTTAATCGCGGATGAAGCTCACCATGTTTCTTCAGGAATGATGGCAAGAGCGAGACGGCCGGGGAAGCCGGTAGGGCGAAATGACCAAGCTGCTGAGCACTGTCGCGATTTCGGCGCTGGCCCTTGCGGGCTCGGCGACGTTCGCGTTTGCCCAGACAGCGCCCGCCAAGGCCAAGCCGACGCCGCCGTTCACCGTGCGCAGTGACTTCAACGCCGCCGACGCCCAGTTCGCGCCACAGGACAGCCGCCGGCTGGTCTGGGACGCCAACAAGGGTCGGTGGGGCCTGACCCTCGATATCAAGCCGCGCACCGACATCGGTCCGTCGGGCCGTGACGTCGAGGCTGGCGCCTTCTTCAAGGTCACGCCGCGCCTGCGCGTCGGCGGCGCCGTCGGCGTCGGTCCCAACCAGCCCGCGCCGATCCGCAAGAGCGACGGCCGCGAAGAGACGCCGCGCGTGCGTCTCGAGACCGCCTTCAAGTTCTGAGGCCGTCCACCATCGCGAAGCCCGCTGCGCCCGAGTTGACCAGCTCGCGCGCCGTTTTCGCGTTCACGCCGCCCAGCGCGTAGACGGGCAGCGGTGCGGCCGCCACGAAGGCTGTGAACGTCGTCGCGCCCATCGGCGTGCCGGCTGACGGGCTTGCGCTTGGAAAAACTGTCGAAGCCAGGACCGCATCGCAGCCGAAATCCGCCGCAAGACGGGCCGCTTCCAGCGAATGGGCGGCGCCCGTGACGATCCAGCCGGGATGCTCGGCTTTCAGGCCGTCGGCGCTGACAAGATCCCGTTCGGGCAGATGCACCCCGCCCGCCCCCACGGCGGCCGCCAGGGCGGCGTTGGCGCCGATCAGCAGCACCAGGCCCCGGGCGCGGGCGATCTCGGCCAGACGCGTCGCCTGCGCCCGTGCGTCTGGCGCGCCGAAAGCGCGATAGATGATCCCCGCCCCCGCCGGCAAGCGCCCTGCCACCGCCTCCAAATCAGGGGTCCGGGCCGGGTCGGTGAGGAAGATCAGCCGGGGCAGGGGCTTTGCGGACGGCAGGCGTGGTCGTAAGGACGCCGCAAGGTCCGCCAGCCGCTGGAGATCACCTGTTGCCTCACTCATCCGCTGTCGCCGACGCGCGCCTTTCCGTGCTGGACCGTATCGCCGATACGGCGCGGGAGGCCGGACGGTCACCCGCCGATGTGACCCTTGTCGCCGTCTCCAAGCAACAGGCCGACGAGAAGATTGACGCCATGCTCGCCGCCGGCCAGCGCGTGTTCGGCGAAAACCGCGTTCAGGAAGCCATGGGGCGCTGGATTCCGCGCCGCGAGGGCGTAGAGTTGCGCCTGATCGGGCCGCTGCAGACCAACAAGGTCCGCGAGGCTGTGGCCCTGTTCGATGTCATCGAGACGGTCGACCGCGAGAAGCTGGCGGCGGCCCTGGCCCGGGAAATGGCGCGGTCGGAGACGGCCGTCCGTCTCTATGTCCAGGTCAACACCGGCGAGGAGCCCCAGAAGGCCGGCGTGGCGCCGGGCGAGGTCGACGCCTTCCTGGACGTCTGCCGGGACCTCGGCCTGACGATCGAAGGGCTGATGTGCATTCCGCCTGAAGGGGAGCCCGCCGAGCCGCACTTCGCGATGCTGGCCACCCTCGCCGCCCGCAACGGCCTGACTCGGCTGTCGATGGGCATGAGCGCCGACTATGAGACGGCGGTGCGGCTGGGCGCCACCAGCGTGCGCGTCGGCTCGGCCCTGTTCGGCGGCCGGAGCTGATCCAGGCAGGCGACCCGGCCGTGAAATCGCCTTGCAGACGCCCTATGTAAGGGCCGCGCCTCGCCCGCCTGTTGGCCAGAGGCCGCGAACCGGTGCATGGTCTGTTGATGGCGCAACGCAAGACACTCCTCATCGTCGATGACGACAACGACCTCCGGGGCGCTCTGGCCGAGCAGCTGCAGCTCCACGAGGAGTTCGCGGTGGTCCAGGCCGAGACGGCCGGGGAGGGCGGTCGCCTGGGCCGCGAAGTCCGACCGGACCTGATCCTGCTCGACGTCGACCTGCCCGACATGGACGGCCGCGAGGCCTGCCGCCTGATGCGCAAGGGCGGGGTGACTGCCCCGATCATCATGCTGACGGCCGCGGCGACCGACGCCGACACCATCCTGGGCCTCGATTCCGGCGCCAATGACTATGTGACCAAGCCGTTCCGCTTCGGGGTGCTACTGGCCCGCATCCGCGCCCACCTGCGCAGCCACGAGGCGTCCGAGGACGCCGTCTTCCGCATCGGCCCCTACGAGTTCCGCCCGGCCCAGAAGCTTCTGGTCGACGACAAGGCCAAGAAGGTGCGGCTGACGGAGAAGGAAACCAACATCCTCAAGTACCTCTACCGCAGCGGGGCCAAGTCGGTGTCGCGCGAGGAGTTGCTGACCGAGGTCTGGGGCTACAACGCCGGGGTCACCACCCACACGCTGGAAACCCACGTCTACCGACTGCGCCAGAAGATCGAGCCCGACCCCGCCAACGCCCGCCTTCTGCTGACCGAGGCGGGAGGCTACCGGCTGCAGCCGTGACACGGTCCAGGCGCGCCCTGCTGGCATCCTTCGCCACCGCCGGCGCGGTGCTGGCGGCCGGCGGCGCCGAAGCCCTGTCCTGGTCCAGGGCCAGCTGCGAGGCGTTCCGGCAGTCGGTTCTCGACCATGACGCCTTTGTCCGCGCGAGCGTCGTCAGAGCCTGGGATCACCGCGCCGGCGAGGCGTGGTCCAGCGCCGAGGTCGAGATCACGGTCGATGAACCGATCCTCGGCCGCGTTCCGCGCGGCGCGACGATGATGTTCACCGCCACGGCGACCGAGATCAACGGCGTACAGTTCGGCTACATTCCCGCTGAGGGCGACGAAGCCGTCCTCTTCCTTGACCGGGATCGGGATCGCCGCTGGATCGTGAAGTCCACGATGACCGCGAGGGACTACGACCGCGACTGGGCCTTGCGCTGCGCCTTCTGAGGGCGGTCTGCTTCCGATGTCCCGGGACGCAGGCAAGGCGCCGAAACGGGCCGGGCCGCTCCGAGGGTGTGTAACCTTTATAGACTTAATTGACACACACCTAAGTCTATACGTAGCTTATATCGTTCCCCGGGGGTCGAATGAGCAAGTATGCGCCGTTGACGAGGTTTCTCGCGGAGTCCGCGCAAAGCGAGATCCCGCTTGGCTTTGCCGAGATCGAACGCGTCATCGGCCACCCCCTGCCGGCTTCGAAGAAGTATGCTGCCTGGTGGAGCAACAACCCGTCCAACAACGTCATGACCCGGGCCTGGCTCGCGGCGGGCTACCAGACGGAACGGGTGGATATCGCCGGAGAGCGCCTGGTCTTTCGC
>JBIKTU010000062.1:0-7919 GCA_044347965.1 Caulobacter sp. | reverse complement strand
GTTGGATTCGGCGCGTGTCATTGTGTCGCTGCGGCCGGGGTTTCATCAAGCCCCGAGAACATATCCGGGTCATTCGGCGCCTCGATCGCCGACCGGGCCCACCGCGCCGTGACCACCGCCCCGCCGCCGCGACCGTTGCGGAAATCCACGGCGGCCCCGGTTCGTTCCAGCAGGGTCTTGGCGATGAAGAAGCCCAGGCCCATCCCGACATGGCCGCTGCGCATGGCTTCGGCGCCGGGCCGGCTGGTGACATAGGGCTCGCCCAGCTTGGCCAGCACCTCCGGCGCGAAGCCCGGTCCGTCGTCGCGCACCTCGATGGCGATGTGCCGCGCATCGAAACGGGCTGTAACCAGGATCTCGGACCGGGCGAAGTCGACGGCGTTCTCGACAAAGGCGGTGAGGGCGTGAAGCACCTCCGGCAGCCGCCAGATGTCCGGCGGCGGTTCGTCGGGCGGGCCTGAGACCACCGCCTCGACCCGGACGTCGGGCTCCCGGGCATGGGGTTCGATGGCCTCCTGCACCATCTGCAGCAGGCTCATCCGCTCATGGACCGAATCGCCGGCCTCCGGGGTCCTGGTCAGGCCGCGCAGGATGTCCCGGCACCGCGCCGCCTGGGCCATCAGCAGCTCGGCGTCCTCCCGCAAGGGCCCGGGCGGGGCCTCGCGCGCCATCTCCTTGGCGACGATGGTCATGGTCGCCAGCGGCGTACCCAGCTCGTGCGCCGCCGCCGCCGCCAGGGCGCCCAGCGCCGACAGCCTCTGTTCACGGGCCAGCACCGTATGGGCGGTGTCCAGCGCCAGCTCCATGCGGGCTGCCTCCCGCGCCGCCTGCCAGGCATAGCCAGCGCAGAAGACGATCCCGAGGATGCGCGCGGTCACGGCGCCGATGCGGTTGGTCAGCGGCGGATTGAACGGCTCGGCCTGCGGCGCGGGCAGGGGCATCGCCTGGACCGCCAGCGCCGTGCAGGCGAGGATGGCGAGCAGGCATAGCGCCACCACATAGCGCGCCGGCAGGCTGGCCGCGGCCAGCACGGCCGGCCCGATCAGCAGCAGCGAGAACGGATTGAGGATGCCGCCAGTCAGGTAGAGCATGCCGGACAGCTGCAGGATGTCGAAGGCGATATGGGCCGCCGCTTCGTTGTCGGTCGCCAGACGCTGCCCCGAGGTCGCCAGCCCGACCAGAACGTTCAGCCAGGCCGACAAGGCGATCAGCGCGAAGCAGGCGGCGAACGGCACGGGAAGGTCCATGACGAAGCCGACGATGACCACAGTGATCGTCTGGCCCGCCACGGCCAGCCAGCGCAGCGATGTCAGGGTCCGGACGCGCAGTCGGCCCCGTCGCGGCACGCCTGTCGGCCAGAGCGCATCCCACCCTTGCGTGGCGGGGCGCCCCGTCCTATCGAGGCCGGGCTTCAGGTCGGCGGCCGTCGCCGGATCTGGTGTCAGCGCCATGCCGCCAGTCTGTCCCCAATTCGCGACCGATGGCGAGCCCTCTCGGAGAGCCCTGTGACCCGCCAACGCCTCTTCCTCCTCATCGCCTGCATCGCCGGCATCTTCGTCGCCGGGGCCCTGGCCTGGCGGGTCGGCGTCTTCGACGGCCAGGACGCCCAGGCCGGCGCGGTCGGCGGGCCGTTCAAGCTGGTCGACCAGACCGGCCGGCCGGTTGACGAAAGCGTGCTCAAGGGCCGTTGGAGCGTGGTCTTCTTCGGCTTCACCTACTGCCCCGACGTCTGCCCCGGCACGCTGCAGGCGCTCACCGCCGCGCATGATCAGCTCGGCGCCAAGGGCAAGGATGTCCGCCTGGTGTTCATCTCGGTGGATCCCGAGCGCGACACGCCGGCCAAGGTCCGCGACTGGCTTGAGGCCCAGCGTCCGCCGGAGGGCACGCTCGGCCTGACCGGTACGGTCGAGCAGACCAACGCCGCGGCCAAGGCCTATCGCGTGTTCCACGAGAAGGCTGGCGAGGGCCCCGACTATCTCGTCAACCATTCCACGGCGATGTACGTGATGGATCCGAAGGGCCGGTTCCGGAAGGTCCTCGCCTACGGCATGACTCCCGACCAGCTGGCCGAGGAGATCCGCAAGGCCCTGCGCGGCGATTGATGGCGCGAACGCGATTCGAACTGGACTTCGTTAAGGCGCGTTGTGTTATGCTGCGCTGCACAAAGACCGAGGTTCGATGCTCTACGCCCTGCACGAAGCGGCCTATTACGCGGCCACCCCGATGCGCGCCGCCGCGCGCCTGACGCGCGACTGGTGGTCCTCGCCGCTTAATCCCGCCCGCAACTCCACGCTCGGCCGCAGCCTCTCGGCCGGCGCCGACCTGTACGAGAACGTCACCCGTCGTTACGGCAAGCCGGAGTGGCACATCGACGAGATCCAGGTGAACGGCCATCCGGTGCGGGTGCGCCAGACCGTGGTCTGGGAAAGCGCCTGGTGCCGCCTGGTGCAGTTCGATCGCGACATGGCCGACATGCGCCATGCCGGCAAGCTGCAGCTCGACCCGGCCGTCCTGATCGTCGCCCCGATGTCGGGCCACTACGCCACGCTGCTGCGCGGCACGGTCGAGGCCTTCGCGCCTGACCATGCGGTCTTCATCACCGACTGGAAGAACGCCCGCGACGTGCCGATGCTCGAGGGCCGTTTCGACTTCGACGACTACATCGAGCACATCCAGCAGATGCTTCGGGCCCTGGGCCATCGCGCCCACGTCGTCGCCGTCTGCCAGCCCGGCCCTCCCGTGCTCGCCGCCGCCGCGCTGATGGCCGAGGACAACGATCCCCGCCGGCCGCGGACCATGACCTTCATGGGCTCGCCGATCGACGCGCGCCTGTCGCCGACCGTGACCAACAAGCTGGCCGAGGAACGGCCCTTCACCTGGTTCGAGTCGAACATGATCTACACCGTGCCGGCGCCCTACCCGGGCGCGGGCCGGCGCGTCTATCCGGGCTTCGTGCAGCTGGCCAGTTTCATGTCGATGAACATGGAGCGCCACAAGGACGCCCACCGCCGTTACTTCGACCATCTGGTATCCGGCGACGGCGACAGCGCAGACAAGCACCGCGCCTTCTACGACGAGTACCTGGCGGTGATGGACCTGACCGAGGAGTTCTATCTCCAGACCATCGACAAGGTGTTCCAGGACTACGCCCTGCCCAAGGGCGAGCTGCTGCACCGCGACCGTCTGGTGAAGCCCTCGGCGATCACCGACATCGGCCTGATGACGGTCGAGGGTGAGCTGGACGACATCTCGGGCATCGGCCAGACCCAGGCCGCCCACGAGCTCTGCGCCAACATCCCGGCCGACATGAAGCTGGACCACGTCCAGCAAGGCGTCGGCCACTACGGGGTGTTCAACGGCCGCCGCTTCCGCGAGGAGATCTTCCCCAGGGTCGCCGACTTCATCCGCCGCTGCGACCCCGATTTCTGAAACGGGACTTCCCGGCCGCCGTCGCCCGGCCTATCTGGGGGGGCATGAAGCTGTTCGGCGGATCGGGGCTGTCCCACGGTGATCGTATCGAGGCTGACGGGTTCCCCGTGAGGCTGTCGGTGAACGTCCGCGCCCGCCGTGTCAGCCTGCGCATCGACCGTATCCGGCGCGAGGTCGTCGCCACCGCCCCGTCGGCGCGTCGCCTGACCGAGGCTGTGGCCTTCGCCCGTGAGAAGGCCGACTGGATCGCCGGGCAGTTTGCCGACCTGCCGACCGGCCAGGCGCTGGCGCCCGGCATGACCATCACCCTGTTCGGTGCCCCCTGCGACCTGATGGCCGGCCCCGGCCGGGCGCGGTACTCGCCGCCGTCGGACACAGCCCCCGCCCGGATCACCGCCCCCGACGACGCCGCCTTCGGTGACCGCGTCCTGCGGCTGATCAGGGTCGAGGCCAGGCGCTGGCTGACCGAGCGGACCGAGGTCTACGCCGGCCGGCTCGCGCGGCCGATGCCGAAGGTGGCGATCACGGACGCCAGGGGCCGCTGGGGTTCCTGCCGCCCGGCCAGTCCGCGAGCCGGGGCCTCGATCCGCTACAGCTGGAGGCTGGCGCTGGCGCCGGCGCGGGTCGCCGACTACGTCGCCGCCCACGAGTGCGCCCATCTGATCGAGGCCAACCACGGGCCGCGGTTCTGGGCGCTGGTCCACGGCCTTGTGGGCGACCACGCGCCACATCGCGACTGGCTCCGCCGCGAAGGCGCCCGCCTGCACGCCTTCGGGCGGGAGTAGCGACTACACACCCGATCGGGTTCCGGGAGGGCTTCCGGCGATAGCCGGTAGCTGTCCCTCATGTCCATTCGACGATGTCGAGGGACAGCTACGCTATGCGACGCAGTCCCGCTGTGACGCCGACAGACCCTCAGTACGGCACTTCTTCAGGCAGGCGCGGCGTCGGGGCCTTCTGTTCAGGGGCGGGTACGGGCGTCGCCGGCTCGCCGCCGCCTACGCCGAGGTTGGACAGAAGGTCACCGATGGCGTCCGGTTCCTGCTCGGGCGGCGTGGCATAGCCGCCCGGGATCACCTGGGCGCGCAGCCGGGGCAGGGCCTGGGCCATGAAGCCGCGCCAGATGCCGGCCGGAGCGCCGCCGCCGCTGACCCCCTTCATCGGCTTGTTGTCGTCCTTTCCGGTCCAGACAGCGGTCACGAAGCCGCCGGTGTAGCCGACGAACCAGGCGTCCCGGTAGTCGCTGGTCGTCCCGGTCTTGCCGGCGATGTCATAGCCGGCGACCCGGGCGCGCTTGCCGGTCCCGCTGACCACCACCTCGCGCATCATCTGGTTCATGTACTGCAGCGACGGCGTCCCGATCACCGCGCGGCGGGCCCGCTTTTCGAGGTTGTGGTCGTAAAGCACCTTGCCGCCGGCGGTGCGGATCCGCTGGATGCCGTAGCCGCGCGCCAGGAAGCCGCCGTTGGCGAACGGCGCATAGGCCTGGGCCATCTCAAGCGGACTGACCTCGACGGCGCCGAGCGCCATGGACGGATCCAGCTGGATCTTCGAGGCGATGCCCAGCCGTTTGGCGACTGAGGCGACGTTGCCGGTGCCGACCTCATTGGCCAGACGCGCGGCGACGGTGTTCACGGACTGGGCCAGGGCCGTCTGCAGGGTGATGGTGCCGAGGTACCGGCCGGTGTAGTTGCGCGGCTCCCAGGCGCCGATACGGACCGGCTCGTCGGTGACGATGACGGCGGGGGTGCGGCCCGCTTCCATGGCGGCCAGGTAGACGAAAGGCTTGAAGGCCGACCCCGCCTGCCGCCGGGCCGTGGTGGCGCGGTCGAACTGGCTCTCGGCGTAGTTGGCCCCGCCGACATAGGCGCGCACGCGACCCTCGCCGTCTATGGCCACCAGGGCGGCCTGATCGACGCCCTGGCCCTTGCCGCCGCTGACGCCGGTGCGAACCGCGGCCTCCGCCGCCGCCTGGATCGGCAGGTCCAGGGTGGTCTCGACGATCAGGTCCTCGGTCGGCTCGCCGACCAGGGCGCGGACCTGTCCGTCGACCCAGTCGGTGAAGTATTGCGCCCGCTGGTTCGCCAGCACGGAGGAGACCCGGACGGGGGTGCGGATCGCCTCGGTCCGCTGCTCGGACGTGATGGCCCTGGTCCGCACCATCTCGTCCAGGACGATGTTGGCTCGCCGCTCGGCCCGGCCGGTGGCCGTCACCGGGCTGTAGCGCGACGGACCCTTCATCATCCCGGCCAGCAGCGCCGCCTCGCCGATGGTCAGCCTGGAGGCGGGCTTGTTGAAGTAGCGCTGGGCGGCGGCCTCGATGCCATAGGCGCCGGCGCCGAAATAGACCCGGTTCAGATAGAGGGCCAGGATCTCCTTCTTGGAGAACTTCATCTCCAGCCACAGCGACAGGATCAGCTCCTGCGCCTTGCGCCGCCAGTTCTGGTCCAGGGTCAGGAACAGGTTGCGAGCCAGCTGCTGGGTGATGGTCGAGCCGCCGGCCGCGACGCACATGCAGGACAGGTTCTTCACCGCCGCGCGGCTGATGCCGACCGGATCGAAGCCGGGGTGGTAGTAGAAGCGCCGGTCCTCGATGGCGATGAAGGCCTTGGGCACATAGTCAGGCAGCTTGTCCAGGTCGACCGGTGGCGCGTACTGGCTTCCGCGCACGGCGACCAGGGCGCCGGACCGGTCGAGGTAGGAAATCGACGGCTGGCGCGTGACGTCATTGAGCTTCGAGACGTCCGGCAGGTCGGTGGCGAACATGGCGAAGAAGGCCACGACGAAGATCAGGCCCCAGACGCCGACGACCGCGCCCCAATAGGTGAACGCCTGTAGCGGCGTGCGCCGCGCGCCCTGTGGATTAGCCATAGTCTCTTCGCTTGTCCGGATCTCGATTGACGCGGATCTCCCGCGCCGCGCCTGTCAGGCCCGCATCATGATTGACGACATATGAACGCGACGTTTTCGCGGCGGTAAAGCCCGCGAATATGGAGGTTTGGTGCAGCCGCGCGATCAGGGGGTTAGCAAGCCGGGCGACGCTCGCCATAACCGCCCTGTGACCGATTCGCTCCAGCCCGCCCGCGAGATCCTGCGCCGCGTCTTCGGCCATGCCGAGTTTCGCGGGATGCAGGGGCAGGTCATCACCGAGGTGCTGGCCGGACGCAGCGCCATGGCCGTGCTGCCGACCGGCGGCGGCAAGAGTCTCTGCTACCAGATCCCCAGCCTGATCCGCCCGGGTCTGGGTCTGGTTGTCTCGCCGCTGATCGCGCTGATGGCCGATCAGGTCGAGGCGATGAAGCAGTCGGGCGTCGCCGCCGAGCGGCTCGATTCCAGCGCCGACATGGACCAGCGCCAGGACATCTGGCGGCGCATCGACGCCGGCGAACTGGACCTGCTCTACCTCTCGCCCGAAGGTCTGGCGCAACCGGCGACGCTCAACCGGCTGTCGAACGTCCCGCTGGCCATGATCGCCATCGACGAGGCCCACTGCGTCAGCCAGTGGGGCCATGACTTCCGCCCCGAGTACCGGATGCTGGGACGGCTGGCCGACATCTTCCCGGGCGTGCCCCGGCTGGCCGTCACCGCCACCGCCGACGCCCGGACCCGGGAGGATATCCGCAACGAACTGCGGCTGGAGGACGCCGCCGAGTTCGTCGACAGCTTTGCCCGTCCCGAGCTGATCCTGTCGGCCGAGCGCAAACGCGGTCAGGGGCATGCCCGGGTCGAGGAGCTGGTGCTGGCCCGTCCGGGGCGGTCGGGCGTTATCTACGCCGGCTCCCGCGAAGGGACCGGGAAGCTGGCCGACCGGCTGGTCCAGGTCGGCGTGCCGGCGCTGGCCTACCACGCGGGCCTCGACAAGGCGGTCCGCTCGCAGCGGCTGGAGAAGTTCCTCGAGGCCGACGCCGCGGTGATGGTGGCGACCATCGCCTTCGGGATGGGCATCGACAAGCCCGACGTCCGCTTCGTCATCCACGCCGACCCCCCCGCCTCGATCGAGGCCTACTGGCAGGAAATCGGCCGCGCCGGGCGCGACGGCCAGCCCGCCGAGGGCATCACCCTCTACGGCTCGGCGGACATGGCCTGGGCCTTCCGGCGGATCGAGGGTCGCGAGTTCTCCGACGAGGTGCGGGCCGTCCAGAACCGCAAGGTGCGCCAGCTCTACACCATGCTCGACGGCACGGCCTGCCGCGCCGCCGCCGTCCGCCGCTACTTCGGCGAGGAGGGCGTCGCCCGCTGCGGTCAGTGCGACCTCTGCGTCAGCCCGCCGGCCGCCATCGACGCCACCGTCGCCGCCCAGAAGGCCCTGGCCGCCGTCCATCGCCTGGGTGGACGGTTCGGGCGCGGCCGGCTGGTCGACCACCTGCTGGGCAAGACCAAGGATGTCTCGGAGTCCGAAGCGGCGCTGTCGACCTGGGGCATCGGCAAGGAGTTCAGCGCCGTCGGCTGGCGTGACCTGATCGACCAGCTGCTGTTCGAGGGCCTGCTGC
>JBIKTU010000061.1:0-7939 GCA_044347965.1 Caulobacter sp. | reverse complement strand
TGGGCGCGCCCTGGGCCTGGAGGCCCTTGCCGTCGACGCCGTGGCAGCTCGAGCACTGGTCGATGAACAGCTGGCGCGAACGCTCCACAGCGGGCCTGTCGGCCGGCCGCCCGGACAGGGCCACGACGTACTCGGTCATGTCCTGGACCTGGATGGAGGTCAGCATCTGGTCGCGTCCGAACGCCGGCATCAGCGACATGCGCGCGGCTGGATCGCCTGAACGGATCCCGTGCTTTAGCGTGAGGGCGATGTCGTCGAGCGTACCGCCCCAAAGCCAGATGTCGTCACGCAGGTTCGGGTAGCCCTTGGCCCCGGCGCCGCCGGTTCCGTGGCAGGTCGCACAGTTGTCGCCGAACACGGACTGGCCAAGCGTCAGCGCGTAGGCCTGCAGCTCCGGATCCTGCTCGATCTGCTGCAAGGTGGCGTCCCGAAGGCGGGCCGCGCCCGCGCCGCGCACCGTCTCCAGGTCCGCAAGGGCCGTGGCCACGTCACGGCGGTCCGAGCTGCCGAGGATGCCCTGGGTGTAGCCGCTTATGCCGGGCCAGGCCGGGAAGGCGACCCAGTAGCCGATTGAGAACAGCACGGTGGCCCAGAACACCCAGAGCCACCAGCGTGGCAGGGGATTGTCCAGTTCACGGATGCCGTCCCACTCGTGGCCGGTCGTCTCGACGCCGCTGATGGCGTCCTTCTCACGTTCTTGGTCGCTCATTGATCGTCATCCTCGAGAGGGAGGCGCGCCGCCTTGGAGAAGGTGTCGCGGTTGGCTGGCCAGAAGGCGTAGGCGCAGCCCATGAGGAAGATCAGGCCGAAATAGATCAGCCCGCCCTGTTGCGCGATGCGCGCGACGGTTTCGTAGGTCATCGCCGGCTCCTAGCGCTGGTTGGCGGGATCACCCGCTTCGTAGGTACGGAAGTCGACGAGGGTGCCGAGCATCTGCAGGTAGGCGATCAGGGCGTCCATTTCGGTGACCCGTTCGGGGTCGCCGTCGTAGTCGCGGTTGACCACCTTGGCGCCGTAGCGTTTGCGCAGATCACCCGCCGACGTTGAGAACGGGTCGGCCTGGGCCTCGAAGTCCTCTTCGGCCTTGTCGAGCTGTTCCTGCGTGTAGGGCACGCCGACCGCGGTCATGGCGTTCATCCTGGCGCGAAGGTCCCGGATCGAGGCGTCGCGTTGCACCAGGAAGGCGTAGGGAGGCATCACCGACTCCGGGACGACCGAGCGAGGGTCGACAAGGTGGTCGCGGTGCCAGCCGTCCGAGTACTTGCCGCCGACCCGGGCGAGGTCCGGCCCGGTCCGCTTGGACCCCCACTGGAACGGGTGATCGTACATGCTCTCGGCCGCGAGACTGTAGTGGCCGTAGCGCTCGACCTCGTCCCGCAGCGGGCGGATCATCTGCGAGTGGCAGGTGTAGCAGCCCTCGCGGATGTAGATGTCCCGGCCGGTGAGTTCGAGCGGGGTGTAGGGACGAATGCCCTCCACCTTCTCGATCGTGCTCTTCAGCCAGAACAGCGGGGCGATCTCGACCAGGCCGCCGACAGAGACGACCAGGACGATGCCGACGACCAGGAGCAGCGAGTGCCGCTCGAGTTTGACGTGATGTTTCCAAAGGCTCATGACGCGGTCCTCAGGCGGCTGCCGGGAGCGGCGCGCTGAGCGCGTCGCGGGTTTCGACGGACGGCAGCCTGACCGTGCGCCACAGATTGTAGATCATGATGAGCGTGCCGGAGAGGAACATCGCGCCGCCGATGGTGCGGATGACATTCTCGACGTGCTTGGCCGACACGGTCTCGATGAAGGACCAGGCCAGGAAGCCCTGCGGGGTGTATTCCCGCCACATCAGGCCCTCCATGATCCCGGAGACCCACATCGCGCAGATGTAGAGAACGATGCCGGTGGTCGCGATCCAGAAGTGCCACTCGACGAGCTTGTCGGAGTAGAGACGGTCCTTCTTCCACAGCCAGGGCACCAGGCAGTACATGGCGCCGAAGCTGATGAATCCGACCCAGCCGAGCGCGCCGGAGTGCACATGGCCGATGGTCCAGTCGGTGTAGTGGCTCAGGGCGTTGACCGCCCGGATCGACATCACCGGACCTTCGAAGGTCGACATGCCGTAGAAGGCGATGGCCACGACCATCATCCGCACGACCGGGTCGGTGCGCAGCTTGTCCCAGGCCCCGGACAGGGTCATCAGGCCGTTGATCATGCCGCCCCAGCTGGGCATCCACAGCATGATCGAGAACGTCATGCCCAGGGTCTGAGCCCACTGCGGCAAGGCCGTGTAGTGCAGGTGGTGCGGGCCCGCCCAGATATAGATGAAGATCAGCGACCAGAAGTGCACGATCGACAGCCGGTAGCTGTAGACCGGCCGCTCAACGCGCTTGGGCACGAAGTAGTACATGATGGCCAGGAAGCCGGCGGTCAGGAAGAAGCCGACGGCATTGTGCCCGTACCACCACTGGGTCAGGGCGCTCTGCACCCCGGCGAACAGCGGCACGCTCGAATGATGCAGCAGGCCAACCGGAACGGCCAGGTTGTTGACGATGTGCAACACCGCCACCGTCAAGATCATGGCCAGGTAGAACCAGTTGGCCACGTAGATGTGGGGCTCCTTGCGCTTCCAGAGCGTGCCCAGGAAGACGAGCAGGTAGCCAACCCAGACGATCGTGAGCCACAGGTCGACGACCCACTCGGGCTCGGCGTACTCCTTGCCCTGGGTGATGCCGGCCAGGTAGCCCGTCGCCGCCAGGACGATGAACAGCTGGTAGCCCCAGAACACGAACCACGACAGCACGCCGCCGAACAGCCGCGCCCGACAGGTGCGCTGCACGACATAGAAGGATGTGCAGATCAGGGCGTTGCCGCCGAAGGCGAAGATGACGCCCGACGTGTGCAGCGGACGGAGCCGGCCGAAGTTCAGCCAGCCGACCTCGGGGAAGTAGAGAAGATTGGGCCAGGACAGTTGGGCGGCGATGACGACGCCGACCAGCATGCCGACGGCGCCCCAGAACATCGTGGCGATCACGCCGGCCCGGACGACGCCGTCCATGTAGCGATCACTGTCGTTGGAGAAGAGGCCGCCGCTGAGGCCGGCGGTGAGGGCGAAGCTCGCCAGCACCGCGGCGGCGACGAAGATCCACGCCTGGAACTGGAACAGCGGATCATCGCTGAACATCGCGGCGAAGAAGAAGACGAGGCCACCTATTACGGTGGCTGTCAGCAGCGCCGGTGCGCCCGGCGATCCGGCGTTTGGTTTTGCAAGCTGGCTCATTGGCCCGTTCAAGCCCCCATGGCGTTCATGGGTCCCAGCTATCGGCGGGCGGGCCGGGTCGCCTTGATCTGTATCAAGGCCGGATCTTCGCGGTCGCGGGATGTTCGCCCCGACACCACGGAGAGACGTCATGACCATCCGCGCCCTGACCGCACGCCGGCCTCTGGAGGCGATCACACTGCACAGCGGCGCCGGGGCCGCGGCCCTGTGGCTGGCGGTGCTGTGGCAGGAGCTGCCCAGGCTGGCCTACGGACCGCTCTGCGGCGAGGCCCAGGGTCTGTTCGGACATTGCCCGCTGTGCGCGCCCGCCGCGATTCTGACGCTGATCAGCCTGGCGGGCGGCGTTCAGCTGATGCGCCTGCAGAGGCGCGACTAGACCGTGGACTGGATCAGCGTCGAACGGACGCTATCGGGGGTGCGGGTGAGGGCGTCGCGCAGCGCGCCGTCTCCCGCCCCGGTTTCCACCTTCATGCGTCGGCAGTCGAGCGCGCGGGCGGCGTCGCGCAGGCTGTCGGCGAGTGCGATCACCACCGGCCCGGCATCGACGAGCGAGAACGCCAGGACCTTCTCGACCCAAAGCGTTTTTCCGGCGCAGAGATCGGCGCGGACGACGTATGGGGCCAGCCCGACCAGCCTGCCGGCGCCGTCCCGCGCCAGCAGGGCGCCTGAAGACGCCCTTTCGCCTTTCGCCCACCGCTGTGCGATCTGCCGCCAACGCCCCGGCGTCAGGTCGCTGAACGCCAGACGAGCAAGCCCGAAAGCCTCATCGATATCGGCCGATGTCAGCCGGGCGACGGAGATGGTTGCAAGCGGGAGCCTCATGTCGGGAAGGCTCGCAGGTCGCCGCCGCCGAATCGTTGACCTGTATCAAGACCGACGAGTCAGCCGGAGTTCTCGCCCATGACCGCCCTCACCACGGCCGCCTCCTGTGCCCGGGCCGGCGGCGCGGAGGTCTGCGCCGGATGTTCGGCGCGACGTCTCAGCGTCTGCGGCGTGCTGGAAGAAGAGGGCCTGCGCCGTCTGAACGAGGCCGCTGAGCACATGACCTTCGCGGCTGGCGACGTGCTGGTGCGTGAGGGCGACCCGGCCACGCACCTGTTCAACATCACGGCCGGCGATGTGCGGGTCCACAAGCTACTGTCCGACGGTCGCCGCCAGATCGTGGGCTTTCTCTCGCCCGGCGATTTCCTGGGGCTGGCGACCGGGGACCGGTACGCCTTTTCAGCCGAGGCGCTGCGCACCGGCTCGGCCTGCCGGTTCCGCAAGGCTGACTACCGCAGGATCCTGGGTGAAATGCCGGAGCTGGAGCACGCCCTGCTGGATCGCGCGGCGCATGAACTCAAGGCGGCGCACGACCAGATGCTGCTGCTGGGCCGGAAGACCGCGATGGAGCGGCTGGCGTCCTTCCTGGTCAACCTCTCCGGCCAGGCGCGCCGGGCCGGCGGAGACGGGCGCCTGCTGGCGCTGCCGATGACGCGGGCGGAGATCGCCGACTATCTGGGTCTGACCACGGAAACCGTCAGCCGGAACACGACCCGTCTGAAGACGCGGGGCGTGATCCGGCTGTTGTCGATGCATAGCCTCAGCATCGAGCGGCCGCGGGAGTTGCTCCACCTGGCCGGTCTCGATGCCGAGGCCGAGGGCGACCTCGTCTAGAACTTGCGTCCCAGGCCGACCGAGACGACCCAGGGATCGAGCTCGACCTTGCTCTTGAGCGCGCCGCCGTTGATGCTGGCGTCCGTCTCGAAGAACACCTTCTTGGCGTCCAGGTTCACCGACCAGGGGCCCTGGACAGCGATGTCGACGCCGGCCTGCAGGGCGAAGCCGAAACCGTCGTCGAGTTCGACCTTGAAGCCGTTCTTGTCGTTGCCGTTGTAGAACAGCATGTAGTTGATGCCTGCGCCGACGTAGGGGCTGACCCGGGCGGCCGGCAGCGGGTGGTACTGCAGGGCCACGACGGGCGGCAGGACCCAGGTTTCGTGGACGCGCGTGGCCGGTCCGGCGCCGACGGCGTCGATCTCGTGCTTGGACGTTCCCAGCGTCACGTCGATCGCCAGCTTGTCGGTGATGAAGTAGGCGATGCCGAGGCTCGGGATGGTGTCATCGTTGACGGCGGCGCTGAGGCCGGTGGCGGCTCCGGCGGAGGTTACGATCGGCGCCGTCTCGTCCGGCGCGACCGTGGTGGCCCGGAAGTTGACCATCAGGGTCCCCTTCTCCTTGGGCTGGAAATCCTGGGCCGATGCGGCGCCCGCGCCGGCGATGAGGGCAACCGCGGCGGCCGCGGCAAACAGCGTTTTCATTGGTCTATCCCCTTGAAGTCCCGGCGGTTGGCTCCGCCTCACGCCGTCTTCTCGCGCATCGCGCTCCCGCGTGCGCTGACCTGGATCAATCCTGAGCCTGAACCGGGCGATTCCCTGGTCCATAAAAAAGCCCCCGATCAGCAAGCTGACCGGGGGCAGGCCGGAGTGGTGGAGCGCGGCGTTCGAAATCCTGGAATCCGGCGGCCGCCGGCGTTGTCGCAGGCTGGCCGGTCACCATTTAGCCGGCGGGGCCGGTTGCGACTCATTGACCTGGATCAAGACTGCGGCGGCCAATTTGATCCGCATCAAGGAAGGCCTCCGGCGTGCGCGCTAGCAGGCGACGTCGGCTTCAATGCCGCCAGCTCGCATTCATGCCCAGGTCCCGGTCGTTCATGCCCCGTCCCTTGCCCACTGCACCTTCCGTTCCCACCCGGGATGAGCTGATCGCCCGTTATGACGGACGGGCGCCGCGCTACACGAGCTATCCCACGGCGGTTCAATTCGGCGCGACGGTCGATGCAGGGACACATCGGCGGTGGCTCGCGGCGCTGCCGCCGGAACAGGCGGTGTCGCTCTACCTGCACATCCCTTTCTGCGCCCGGCTTTGCTGGTACTGCGGCTGTCACACCCGGGCCACGACCCGGACCGAGCCGGTGACGGAGTATGTCGATCGGCTGATCGACGAACTGGCGTTGCTCGAGGCGGCGATTCCGGGCCGCCTGCGGGCGCGGGACATCCACCTGGGCGGCGGCACGCCGAACATGCTGTCCCGAGACGATCTGAACCGTCTGTTCCAGGCGATCCGGCATGTGTTCCGCGTGTCGCCCGGCGCCACCGTGGCGGCCGAACTCGACCCGGCCGTGCTGACCCGGGACTGGGTGCGGGCCGCCGCCTTTCATGGCCTAAGCCGCGCCAGCATCGGGGTTCAGGACCTGTCACCGAGGGTCCAGGCCGCGGTCAATCGTATCGAGCCGTTCGAGGTCATCGAGCGGGCGGTCGGCTGGCTGCGCGAGGCCGGCGTCCTGTCGGTGAATCTCGACCTCATGTACGGGCTGCCGCGCCAGAGCGTGGCGGACGTCAACAACACCCTGGATGCGGTGCTGACCCTGAAACCCGAGCGTCTGGCCCTTTTCGGCTATGCACACGTACCCTGGATGAAGGCCAATCAGCAGCTCATCCAGGACTCCGAGCTTCCCGGGCCGGCCGAGCGGCTCGACCAGAGTGAGTTCGCGTCCGAGCGGCTGCAGCGCGAGGGTTATGTCCGTATCGGCCTGGATCACTACGCCCTTCCCGACGACGAGCTGGCGCGGGCGCTGGCCGAGCAGCGGCTGCACCGGAATTTCCAGGGCTACACGACCGACGCCAACAGCGTGTTGCTGGGGGTCGGCGTGTCTTCGATCAGTCGTCTGCCGCAGGGCTTCGTCCAGAACCAGGGCCTGGAACGGAACTGGCGGGACGCCATCCTGCGCGGGGAACTCCCGGCCGCGCGTGGCGTCGCCCTGACTGACGATGACCGTTTCCGCGGCGAGATCATCGAGCGGCTGATGTGCGACCTCGCCGTCGACGTCGAGGCGATACGCGCCCGTCATGCCGGCGCGATCGGCGCGGGACCGGACCTTGGAGAAGCGTTCCTCCGCCTGCTGCCGTTCATCGACGATGGTCTGGTTGTCGTGGACGGCGCCAGGCTGACCGTCACAGAAGCCGGACGCCCGCTGGTGCGATCCATGGCGGCGGTCTTCGACGCCTATCTTGATCCGAACGCCGGTCGTCATTCCAGGAGCCTGTGATGACCGGCCGCCGCGTGCTGGTCATCAACGGCCACCCTGACCCGTCCGGCCAACGCTACTGCACGGCGCTGTCAGCGGCCTATCTTCGGGGCGCTGACCTCGCCGGTCATCAGATCCGGCGCCTGGACGTCGGCGCCCTGAAACTCGCGCCCATCCCGTCGCCGGCCGCGTTTCTTGAGGAGCCGGACGAAGCCGCGCGCGCGGTGCAGGCCGCCATCCGCTGGGCGCAGCATGTCGTCATCGTCTATCCCCTGTGGGTGGGTGGTCCGCCGGCCATGCTGAAGGCTTTCCTGGAGCAGGTGTTCCGCTACGGCTTCGCCCTGGCGGCGCCGGGCGAGAAGGGGGGCGGGCTGCTGAAAGGAAGGACGGCGCGGGTCATCATCACCATGGGCATGCCGGGGCCGGTCTTCAGCCTGGTCTTCGACGCCGCCGGGCTGAAATGCCTGACGCGCGGAATTCTGAAGCTCTCCGGGTTCTCCGTGCGCAGCACGATCATCGGCGGCGTTGAGGGTTCTGCGGAGCATCGCAAGGTCTGGCTGACCAGGGTCGAAGCCATGGGCGTTCACGCGGTCTGACCGGGTGCG
>JBIKTU010000060.1:0-7952 GCA_044347965.1 Caulobacter sp. | reverse complement strand
AGCGACGCCGAGCTGGCGGCGACCAATCCGGCCCAGCGGTTCGACGCGGCGCTGCATGGGCGGCTGGCCGCCTGGGCGCAGGCGCACTATCGCGACCGCCTGCTGCCTGCTGATCTGGCCGACCCGAATCTTCTCGACGAAAGCCGCACGGCTCTGGACGCCCTGACGGGCATCCTCGGTCTGGGCGGCGGCTTCTATCCGTTCCAAAGATAGGGACACGCACTGAAGTGCATGTCCCCGTCCGCTACCCGGCCCGCCTCCCGCCCGCAGCCGCGTAGGCCTGGGTACCCCGGGTGATCACCCGGTCGGTCGGCAGGATGGCGTCGATGGCGATGTCCGGCGCCCCGTCCAGCCGGGCGTAGATCGGGGCGAAGTCCTGCAGGGTGGCGTCCAGCAGCGCCTGCAGGGACGGGACCACGACATAGACCTGCTGGAAGTCGTCGATCCGGTAGGGCGTCCGCATCGTCCGCTCCAGATCGAAACCCAGCCGGTTGGGGGAGGGGTCATCCAGCGCGAAGATCGACTCGGTGCGCGAGGAGACGATGCCGGCGCCGTAGATGCGCAGCCCTTCGGCCGTGTCGAGCAGGCCGAACTCCACCGTGTACCAGTAGAGGCGGGCCAGATTGTGCAGCTGGCCGCGCCCCATGGCCCGGCGGCCACCCTCGCCGTAGGCCTGCATGTAGTCGGCGAAGACCGGGTCGGTGAGCATGGGAACGTGGCCGAACACGTCGTGGAAGATGTCCGGCTCCTGCAGGTAGTCGAGCTGGTCGGCCTTGCGGATGAACTGCCCGGACACGAACCGGCGGTTGGCCAGGTGCTCGAAGAAGACGTCGTCGGGCACGAGCCCCGGTACGGCGACCACGGTCCAGCCGGTCAGCCGGCTGAGATCCTCGTTGATCTGGCGAAAGTCCGGAATGCCGCCGCGGTGGAGGTTCAGCGCGTCAAGGCCGCGCAGGAAGGCGTCACAGGCCCGGCCGGGCAGCAGCGCCGCCTGACGGGCGTAGAGGGTGTCCCAGACCGCGTGCTCCTCAGCGGTGTAGGCGTCCCAGTTCTGGTCGATGGTCCAGTCCGCCGCCGCGCCCGGGGGCGGACCGCCTGTAAAGCCGTCTGCGCTCATGCGGAGACAATGCGCCTGCTTCGCGGGATTTTCCGTTCTAAGTCGCCCCCGAAACCGGTTTCAGCAGAAACAAAGTTGCGTGGTTCGCGACGCCGGCTCGAGAGCCGGCTCCTCACCATGACCAAGGGGGTGGCTTTCGACTCAGCTCGTCATCCGGAGGAGCGAGCCCTTGCGACCCCGGACTTGATCCGGGGGAAGGACGCACCGCCTCAGTGGGAGACGCGCGGCTTCATGTTGTAGTGGCCGTCCTCGAAGCCGTCGAAGATCAGCGCCGTGTGCGGGTGGCCGACCGGCTCGCCGGTGTCGTCCGGCAGCAGATTCTGCTCCGAGACATAGGCCACGTAGGTGTTCTCGTTGTTCTCGGCCAGCAGGTGATAGAAGGGCTGGTCCTTGCGCGGCCGGATCTCCTCGGGGATCGACTGCCACCACTCCTCGGTGTTGGCGAAGGTCGGATCCACGTCGAAAATCACGCCCCGGAACGGGAAGTGCCGGTGCCTGACCACCTGACCGATCGCGAACTTGGCGTTTCTCGTGTTCATAACAATACGGACCCTAAGCCCGCGGGCCTGACTGGAAGATGAACGTAAGTCCTCAGCCGGCGGAGGCAAGTCAATGCCTTCCGCCACGCGAAAGCGCCCGCTACAGTCGCCGGTGAAACGAGGCGCCCCTCCGGCGTCTGCGCAGACAGGGCTGAAACCATGTCGGAGGCGCATCAAGCGCAAAACGGCTCCGGCGAGGGCCGTCGACGGTCGTCGGGCGGATCACCGCCGACGTACGCAGCCCTCGATCTGGGCACGAACAACTGCAGGCTGCTGGTCGCCACCCCGACGCCGGGCGGCTTTCGCGTGGTCGAGGCCTACTCCCGGATCGTGCGGCTGGGCGAGGGGCTTTCTGCGACCGGACAGATGTCCGAGCCGGCCATGGACCGCGCCCTTGCGGCCCTCAACGTCTGCGCCGAGAAGATTCGCCGTCGCAACTGCGTGCGCATCAAGGCCATCGCCACCCAGGCCTGCCGACAGGCCGGAAACGGCCCGGCCTTCATCGAGCGCGTCGCCGCCGAGACCGGCCTGAAGCTGCAGGTCATCACACCCAAGGAGGAAGCCCAGCTGTCGGTGGCGGGCTGCCTGAACCTGCTCGACCGCACGTCGGACGCGGCGCTGGTCGTTGATGTCGGCGGTGGCTCGACCGAACTCAGCTGGGTCAATCTTAAGGGGGAGGGGCTCGATGCCCGCCCGCGGCAGTTCGCCCCCTGGCGGCTGCCGATCAAGGCCTGGCTGTCGGTGCCGATCGGCGTGGTCACCCTGGCCGAGCGCTTTCCGGAGGACCACGGATCGGTCGAGACCTGGTTCCGGGCCATGGTCGATACGGTCAAGGAGCGGATCGAGGCCTTTCCGCACGCCGAGCCGCTGCGTCAGACCTTCACCGACGGCCGCGCCCATCTGGTCGGCACCTCCGGCGCCATCACCAGCCTGGCCGGGCTGCACCTGGACCTGCCGCGCTATGACCGCAACCGGGTCGACGGCCTTTGGATGACCCGCGACCAGTGCGAGGCCACGATCGGCAAGCTGCTGGCCTGGACGCCCAGGGAGCGCGCCGACCAGCCCTGCATCGGGCCCGACCGGGCCGACCTGGTGCTGGCCGGCGCGGCCATCCTGCAGGCGGTGCAGGAGCTGTGGCCGTGCCCGCGCGTGCGGGTCGCAGACCGCGGCCTGCGCGAGGGGCTGCTGCTGACCCTGATGAGCGACCGACAACCGCGCCGGCGAAGAAAACATCGCTCCGGCGGCCCGCGTCTGGCAGGAGCGGGCGCATGAGTGAAGATCCCCCCCGCCGGCGTATGGTCAAGCCGCCCACCGGCGGCCTCGACGCCGGCCGCACCAAGCCGGCCCGGCTGAAGACCGCCAAGGGCCGCACCTCCAGCCAGCAGGCCTGGCTGGAGCGGCAGATCAACGATCCCTTCTCGGCCGAGGCGCGGGCGCTGGGCTATCGCAGCCGCGCGGCCTTCAAGCTGTCGGAGATCGACGACCGCTTCAGACTGATCCGCAAGGGCTCGCTCATCGTTGACCTCGGCTGTGCGCCCGGCGGCTGGATCCAGATCGCGCAGCAACGCGGGGCGGGCAAGATCGTCGGCATCGACCTGTTGCCCGTCGACCCGCTGCCGCCGGCCGAGCTGGTGCAGATGGACTTCACAGACCCGGCCGCGCCGGCGCTGCTGATCGACCTGCTGGGCGGCAAGCCCGACCTGGTGCTGTCGGACATGGCCCCCAACACCGTCGGCCACCGCGAGACCGACCACCTCCGCATCGTCGGTCTGATCGAGATGGGCGCCGACTTCGCCGTCAGCGTCCTGAAGCCCGGCGGCGCCTTCGTGGCCAAGGCCTTCCAGGGCGGCGAGACAGCCGAGATCATCGCCCGCCTCAAGCAGCACTTCGCCAAGGTCCAGAACGTCAAGCCCAAGGCCAGCCGCGCCGACAGCTCGGAGGTCTTCCTCGTGGCGACGGGGTTCAAGGGCTAGGCATGGATTAGAGCATCATTTGATGCTAGTTTCCGTGCGCTACGGAGGCCGACCATGCGTACGACGATCACCCTGGACGACGATCTTCTCGCCGACGCCGCTGAATTGACCGGGATCACCGAGAAGTCGGCGCTGGTGCGCGCCGCGCTGAAGGCGTTGATCGAGCGGGAGGCCGCGCGACGGCTGGCCAGGCTTGGCGGCTCGTCCCCTGACTTGAAGGTGCCGCCTCGTCGCCGGTCCGAGCCGGCGTGATTCTGGCCGACACCTCGATCTGGGTCGATCATCTCCGGGATGGCGACGCGACAATGACCGCGCACTTGAATGCGGGCTTGGTCCTGATGCACCCGTTCGTCGTGGGCGAACTCGCCATGGGCAACCTTCCAGATCGCGCGGGCCTCCTCGCAACACTTCGGAGGCTGCCGACCGTTCTCAAGGCGCGGGACGTGGAGGTGTTGGATCTCATTGAGCGGGAGAAGCTGTTCGGACGGGGCCTTGGCTTTGTCGACACGCACCTGCTGGCCAGTGCATTGCTGACTGAAGATGCGACCTTGTGGAGCCGGGATCGTCGATTGCATGCTGCGGCAGACCGGTTGGGTATCGCTGCGACTGTTGGCGCCCGGACCCGCCACTAGTGACCGGCTCTAACCCCTTGCCGCCCGGTACATCGGCGTGATCCCCGGGTGGTCGCCGGGCTTGATCTCGCCGATCACCTCGAAGCCATGGCGCTCGTAGAGCGGGACGTTCCGGGGGTTTGAGCTTTCCAGATAGGCCGGCAGGCCGTCGGCGTCGCAACGCTTCAGCGCCGCCTTCAGCAGCGCCGAGCCGTAGCCCTGACCCTGGCGCGAGGGATCGACGCCGATCATCGGCAGGTACCAGTGCGGCTCCTTCGGATGGAACTCCTCCATCAGCGCGCCGACCTGCATCAGCACCTCCAGCCGCTCCATGGGGGCGTGCTCGCCCACCACGGCGGCGATGGCGTCGCCGTCCGGCGCCAGGCCCGGCGGCAGCCACAGGGCGGCGGCGGCGTGGTCGTCGGCCACAAAGGCCGCGCCGGCCTCCAGCGCCGCCCCGCCCATGGCCGCGGCCATGCGGGGGAAGGCGGCGATATAGGCGCCGGCGGACGGGAACATGTAGCGGATCGCCGCGTCGGTGCTGAAGGCCAGCATGAGGACGGCGACCGCCGGGTCCTGTTCGATAGGGCCGCTGGCGGGCGGCGCGATATGGATGTCCGGATGGTGCATGGTGGTCCTCCCCGGGGGGACTCTAGAGGAGACCGTCGCCGCCGCCTATCCGGCGAAGAAGCGTTGCAGCCGCCGCGCGGTGCGTTCGCGCCATGAGTTCAGCGCGTCCGGTTGGCGTGTGTCGATGCCGTATACGGCGTTCCAGCTGACCCGGCAGCCCCGGGCCAGGTGCTGGGTCAGGCCGCGCACCACCTGTTTGCGGCCGGGCTCGCCCATGATGAGGCGGATGAACCAGCGCGGCGAGCCGTGGGTGGTGACGACCGCGAACCGGCGGATGGTCGACAACATGTGGCGCCGGATGCGGCCGTTCTCGATCTCGAAGGCCACCCCCGGCAGCCAGACCCGGTCCAGCCAGCCCTTCAGCATCGCCGGCATTCCGTACCACCAGGTCGGATAGATCAGAAGCAGGGCCTGGGCGCTGCGCAACTCGGCGACGTGGCGCTCGATATCCAGGCCCTTGAGCCGAGTGCTGCGCTGCTCGCGCCACTCCGCCTCCCGCAGCACCGGATCGAACCCTTCGGCATAGAGGTCGATCACCGTCAGCTTGTGCCCGTCTGCGGCGAGCCGTTCCAGCACCTCGGCTCGCAGCTCGGCGTGGAAGCTCTTCTCCGACGGGTGGCAGCACACCGCCAGAATTCTCACTGCGGGTGCGCCTGCTCGCTGCGCAGATACAGGCCGATGGCGAACAGCGCCTCGGCGGTCGGATAGACGGCCTCGTCGGCCTGGACGAACTTGGCCAGGGCCCCGCTGCGGCGAAGCAGGATCTTCACCAGCCGCTTGGCGTCCTTGCGTTCCTTCTCGCTCAGGGTCGGGTCGTCCATCATCGCCACGGCGGCGGCCAGGCTCCACGGATACCAGAGGAAGGTGCTGCTCTCGGCCTGGAAGTCGTCGACCCCGTGCAGATAGCGGTCGGCGTCGTGGGGCCGGTCGTTCTGTTCGATGGGGCGCTCGCCCAGGCCCTTGCGCCCGCCGCCGCCGTAGAGGGCGGTCTGCAGGAAGTCGCCGCGGGCGGTGGCCAGGTCGTCGTTGGCGACCAGGAACGGGAACTCCTCCTTGGCCCGCTGCAACACATAGAGGGTGTGGGCGGTCAGGCCGACGAAGCTGCCGTTCTGGTTCACTGTGTGCGGGTTGGGCCACCAGCCGCTGACGCCGGCGCGGCTGGTCTGACGGTTCTTGAGCAGCCAGCGGACGCCGTTCTTTATGGCCTGATCGTACTTCCAGGTCGCCTTTCCGCTGAGCAGGCTGTTGTTGCGCGCCTCCACCAGCGCCCAGACGGCCATCAGGGTGCAATAGGTTCGGACATGGCGCGGGTTGCTGGTGCCGCCGATCGGGGCCCAGCCGCCGTCGTCATGCTGACGCGAGGCCAGTTCGGCGATGTCGCGCTCCAGACGCGTCACGACCAGCGGGGTCTCGTCGGTGCGCCATATGCGGTGGTTTGTGTCGACCCGCAGGGAAGCAAGGTTGGCCAGGATCACCCAGCTGTTGATCTCGGTGACGCCCTTCTTCGAGCCGGCCATATAGCCCCAGCCGGTGGCCGGGTCGCGATTGGCCTCGATGTACTCCAGCGCCATGCGGATCTCGCGGGCCTGCTTCTGGACGTCGGGTTGGGCGTTGAGCACGCCATAGAGGACCTGGGCCGTGGTCCAGGGCTGGGCGTCGGCGGCAGTCCCGTTCTGCGAGAACCGGATACCGCCGAGATAGGGCTCGGCCAGTTCCTGCTGCGAGAAGGCCAGGGCGGTAAGGTCCCGAGCCTCGGTCTGCATCAGGTCATCGACCGAGATTGGCTTGATCGTCTGGAATCCCAGGAAGCCGACGATGGGAAATCCGAGCGTGCCGACAAGCAGGAAGGCCACGACCTCCCGCGTGCGCCGCATGCGCACGAAGCTCTGGAAAACCCAGAACAGCAGCAGGCCGTAGCCGAGCATGGCGCCGACCGTTGTCGTCGCCACGGCCATCTCGTGGGCGCGGAACAGGCCGCTCAGGCCCAGATACTTGGTGACGAATTCGCGGATTTCGTCGACGTGTGTGACGATCGCCGAGATGTTCGACAGCACCACCGCCGAACCGCCCAGAAAGACGTAGAGCGCGTTGATGGGCTTGGGCAGCGGCTTTTGCAGCGGCCTTGCGGCGGACTCCGCCTCGTCTGTCATCCGGTCCCCTCTTCGGATTCGCCACGTTTATGACCGTCCGGCGTCGTCGCTCGCCGGTCCGTCCGGGACAGGATCGCAGATCGCGCGCGGGACGGTGCGACCCGAAAAGGGGGGAGCGTTGCGCCCGCGCGCGATGCGACATACCTGCGGAGAATGACTGACGGCCTCGATCTCAACGCCTATCTCGCCCGCATATGCTACAGCGGCTCCCGCGCTCCGACGCTGGAGACGCTGAAGGCTGTCGTGATCGCTCATGCCGACGCGGTTACGTTCGAAAATCTCAATCCGTTCCTTGGCTTGCCGGTAAAACTCGATCTGGCCTCGCTGCAGGCGAAGGTCGTCCATGGCGGGCGGGGCGGCTACTGTTTCGAGCTGAACGGGCTCCTGTTCGCGGCGCTGAGGGCGATGGGCTACCGAGTCACGGGCCTTGGCGGCCGGGTGATCTGGAACCAGCCGGTCGAGACCGTCAGTCCCAGGACCCATATGATCATTCGCGTCGACATGGACGACGGCGTGCGGCTGGTCGACGTTGGCCTGGGCGGCATGACGCTGACCGGCGTGCTCGACATGGTTCCGGACACGGTTCAGACCACGCCGCGCGAGCCCTTCCGGCTGGTCGAGGAGGGCGGTGACTGGGCAGGCTGGCTGCGGGTCGAGGCGAAGATAGGGAGCGAGTGGCGAGCCACCTGCCGCTTCGACCAGACCATCCAGCGGCCGATCGACTACGAGGTGGCCAATCACTACACCTCGACCAGCCCGGCGTCTTACTTCACCCAGATGCTGGTCGCCGCGCGGTTGGGACCGGTCGGGCGGCGCGTCCTGCGCAACACCGAGCTCGGCCTGCATCGGCTCGACGGCCCGAGCGAGCGACAGGCGCTGACCTCCGTGGCCGAGGTCGAGGACGCCCTGCGGGACGTCTTTGGCCTGTCTCT
>JBIKTU010000059.1:0-8092 GCA_044347965.1 Caulobacter sp. | reverse complement strand
ACCGGTTTCGCCCCTACTATTTCGAGGCCATGCGGGATGGGCAGGCTACCTTCTTCGCCCTGGGCACGGTCAGCGGCCGGCCCGGCCTTTATCTGTCTCGCCGCGTGGATGACACGGCAGGCCGGGCGCTGGGCGTGATCGTCGCGAAGGTGGAGTTCGACGCCCTGGAAGCGGAATGGCGGGCTTCAGGCGAACCGACCTATGTCACGGACGCCGATGGGGTGGTTTTGGTGACAACTGTGCCCGCCTGGCGGTTTCGCACCGTGTCGCCCTTGTCCGCTGAGCAACGAAGCCGCTTTGCGGCGACCCAGACTGCAGGAGCGATCGTCCCGGCTTCGCTGCCGTTCGAGGCTGAAGGACGGGCCATTGTCCGGACCTCGGCCGACGTTCCGCAGGACCTGTATGCCGTCGCGTCGGACGCCCTCCCCGACATCGGTTGGCGGCTGACCCTTCTGGACCCTGCGGGCGAGGCCATTTCGCGCGCTACGACGGGCGCCCGATGGCTCGCGGCCCTCAGCATCGCCCTGTTGGCCGCCCTGACCGGCATCCTGCTGCGCCGCCGGCAGCGCGCCGCCGCCCGGGCGGTCGAGGCCGAACAAGGCCGCGTCGAGCTCGAGCGGCAGATCAGTGTTCGCACGGCGGAACTGCGCTCCACCAACGCGCTGCTCAATCGGGAGATCGAAGAACGGCGCCGGCTGGAATCTGTCCGTCAGGACCTCCAGGATGACCTGATCCAGGCCAACAAGCTGGCGACGCTGGGGCAGATCGCCGCCGGGGTGGCGCATGAGATCAACCAGCCCATCGCCGCCATCCGGATCCATGCCGACAGCGCGTCGCTGCAGTTGCAGCGCGAGGATCACGCCGGAGCGCTGCGCTCCCTGACCAGTATCGATCACCTGACCGAGCGGGTCGGGGCCATCACCGATGAATTGAGAGCCTTCTCGAGAAAGACCCGCTCCGAGACCGTGGCGGTCGGCGTCGACGGCGCGATCGACGGCGCGGTCCTGCTTGTCGCCGGCCGGCTGAGGGAGAAGGGAGTCGCCCTGGACCGCAAAAGGGCTCCCGAAGGGCTGTCGGTCCTGGCCGAGCGCAACCGCCTTGAACAGGTGGTCCTGAACATCCTGCAGAATGCCATCGAGGCGCTGGACGGGACGCCGGATCCGGCCATCGCGCTGGGCGTGACCGTCAAGGGCAAGCACGTAACCATCCGTGTCAGCGACAACGGGCCCGGCGTTGCGGCCTCGGTCCAGTCGAAACTGTTCACGCCCTTCACGACCAGCAAGCGCGACGGCCTTGGACTGGGCCTCGTCATCAGCCGCGACATCGTCGCCGCCTTTGGTGGTGAGTTGTCGCTCGAGCCTGCGCCGGTCGGGGCTCGCTTCGTCATTCGCCTGGCGAAGGCTCCATGACCTTCGAGCCCCTAAGCCGGGTCGCCCTGGTCGACGATGATCAGCCCTTCCGTGACGCACTGGCGGAGAGACTCGCGCTGGGCGGCCTTTCGGTTGTCCCCTTTCCATCCGCCGAGGCCGCGCTGAGGGCCATCACCGACCGGTTCGAGGGCGTGGTGGTCACCGACCTGCGGATGCCGGGCATGGACGGCCGGCAGCTCGTCGAGCGGTTGAACGCGATCGATCCTGGTATCCCCGTCGTGATGATGACCGGCCACGGAGACATCGGCGAGGCCGTCGATGCGATGAAGCGCGGCGCCTACGACTTCCTTGCCAAGCCCTTCGCGCCCGAGCGGTTGATCGAGACCGTCGGCCGCGCTCTGGAAAAGCGCGCCCTGGTGCTGGACAATCGCAGGCTGGCCGCCCTCGCCGCCGATGACGAGGGATCAATCCCCCTGAGCGGCGCCAGCCGACCGGTGGAAGCGCTTCGCGCCGCCATCCAGCGGCTTGCCGACGCCGAGGTGGATGTTCTGATCGAGGGCGAGACCGGCGCCGGGAAGGAGGCCGTGGCCCGGGCCATCCACAATGCCGGACGCCGCCGCCTCCGGCCTTTCGTGGCTGTCTCCTGCGCGGCTTTGCCGAAGAATGGCCTGGAGAGCCTCCTGATGGGAGACGCCACCGGACCCACAGGTCCATTCCGGCGGCGCGAGGGCCAGATCGAGCAATCGCACCGGGGCACCCTCTTTCTGGACGAGATCGACCTGGCGCCGCGCGCGGCCCAGCTGTTGTTGCTGCGGGTTCTGGAGGAACGCGAAGTGCTGCCGGTTGGCGCGATGGAGCCCCATGCGCTCGATCTGCGCGTTCTGGCCGCGACCAAGGGCGACCCGGTCGAGGCGGTGGCGCGGGGCGCCCTGCGGGAGGACCTCTACTATCGCCTGAACGTCATTCGACTCCGGGTGCCGCCCCTTCGCGAGCGCCGCGATGACGTGCCGCTGCTGTTCGCGCGCTTTCTCGGCAGGGTGGCCGGGCGGTTGGGGCGCGAGACGCCCCCGGTGGATCATGCGATCCGCCGCCACCTGCTCGAGCATGACTGGCCCGGAAATCTTCGCGAGCTCGCCAACTTCGCCAGCCAGGTCGCCGTGGGGCTGGCGCAGCCCACAGCCGATATGCGGCCGACCGAGGGGCTTGCCGAGCGGGTCCAGGCCTACGAAGCCGAGCTGATCCAGGAGTCCCTGACGCGCCACCAGGGAGACATCGGACGGGTGACGGCGGAACTGCGGATTCCGCGAAAGACGCTTTACGACAAGATGGCGCGACACGGGCTTGTGCCCGCGCAGCATCGCCCGCGCCACGTCGCCAACGCGAAGCGCGACGGCTGAAGCGCTCGTCCACCGTCAGAAATCGCGCGGAGCATTGGATGTTTGCGCGTCACTCCGTCGCCGGGACGGGCTGGCGGAAGGGTCTCCAGGGCCGGGGGCCTCGACCGGGCGACTTGGGCTGTCAGGCCAATCGCGGCTACCTCAAAAGTCCTTCCCCCAGCCTGTTGCTCGTTCAGGCGGTCAGGGCGGCGGCACGTGGACCATCGACCCGCGCGCCCGGAAAGATGCGCAGGAAATTCTCGGCGTAGAACTTGTCGCGCACCGCATCGCCACGGTCGGCCAGGGCGGCCTCGAACCGGCCGATCGGATTTCGCCCGCCCTCGATGTGCGGGTAGTCGCTTGAGAACAGGTAGAGGTCAGGGTTCGACTGGTCGATGAAGAGGCCGACCTCCTCGAACACAAAGGGGGTGAACGCCAGCTGCTGCGTGATCTGCTCGGAGGGAACGCGGCTCAGGCCCTGCAGGTTGGCGTCGTTTCGGCTCCAGTGCTTCACCACCCAGTCGAGGCGGCGCAGCAGCTCGGGAACCCAGCCGGCGCCCAGTTCGACGCTGGCGCCGCGCAGCCCCGGGTGCCGCTCCAGCACTCCGTCGAGCACCATCATGGTAAGAAAGGCTTCGGGTCCCTCATGCAGCAGGGCCACGTCCTTGGTGCGGAGATTTTCGCCGCCGCCGAGCCAGTCCTTCGTCGGCGGCCGGCCATTGTTCATCCAGGCCTTGGCCAGCTGCAGCGGCGCCCCGCCGACATGCAGCAGGAAGGGCAGTCCACTCTCCGACAGCCTTGCCCAGAAGGGATCAAGGTCGACGTGGCCGGGCGAGCGATCCCCGCTGGGACGGTGCGGCACCCAGACCGCCTCGAGACCGCTCGTCAGGACCTGGTCAAGCTCGGCCATGGCCAGAGCCGGGTCATCCAGCGGGATGATCGCCACCCCCATCAGCCGGTCGTCGGCGTGACAGAAATCGTCCATGTGGCGGTTGTGCGCCCGCGCCGCGCCATAGCGCAGGCGCGGATCGAGCTTCGAGCTCGGCGAGAACGGCATGGCCACGCTGTGGGTGGCGAAGACCAGCTGCTTGCGGAAACCTAGCAGGTCCATGGCCTTTGACCGGTCAGCGCTGTCGAAGGCGCCCAGGGCCTGGATTTCCTTCGAGGCCTCGATCAGCCGGTCGCCGAGCGCAACCTGGGCCGCGATGTGGTCGTCGCTGTGCCGACCGCCCTGGTCCATGATGACCGCCACCTCTTCATCGGTGACGATCGAGGCCGAGTAGCTGACCTCGGGAATCTCCTCCCTAAGCGCCGGATCGGCATACTTCTTCAGGAAATCCGGCAGCTCCATGATGTGGCTGTCGGCGTCATAGAACGGACGGTGGGCGGGGGCGTAGGTCATGGTCTCTCCCGGGCGCACGCTCGGCTTGCGCCAGCCAAGGCGCGGGCGACGTGACCTGACGGCACTATTCATCACCCGGGAATGGCTGACAAGTTGAGCCGGGGATGACGTCTTGACGACGGGCCGGACATCCGGAAGTCAGGATGCCCCGTTCTGTCGCCATCGCACGGGCTCCTGCCGGTGCAGTGGCGTCTCCTATTCCGCATCAGGTTCCTGACCATGACCCAGCCCGACAGCCGCCACCTCGTCGACCCGCAGCTGCTGCCCATGCTGGAGGCGTTTCCGACCGTGGCGATCACCGCAGAGATGCTGCCGGCGATGCGCGCCCGGCCGCCGTGGTTTCCGGTCAGCCCCGACGACATCGCCCGCACCGACCTGGCGGTGCGCAAGGTTCCAGGTCCCGACGGCGCGCCGGAGGTCGAGGTCTGGATCTACCGTCCCCGCGACGCTGTCGGTCCGCTGCCCTGCATCTTCCACATCCACGGCGGCGGCTATGTCGCCGGCGACGCCGCCCAGAATGAAGGCGGCCACCGTCCATTGGCGGCCAGCCTCGGCTGCTGCATCGTCTCGGTGAACTACCGCCTGGCGCCGGAGACGCCGCATCCTGGCCCAGTCGAGGACTGCTATGCGGCCCTGGCCTGGCTGTTCGCCAACGCCGGCGATCTGCAGATCGATCCGGCTCGGGTCGGGATCATGGGCGAAAGCGCCGGCGGCGGCCTCGCCGCGGCGCTGGCGCTGCTGGTGCGGGACCGAGGCCAGTACCGCCTGACCTTCCAGCATCTGATCTATCCGATGCTGGATGACCGGACCTGCATCACCTCCGATCCGCATCCGTTTGTCGGCGAGTACATCTGGACCGCCCACAACAACCATTTCGGCTGGTCGAGCCTGCTGGGCCACGCGCCGGGGATCGAGGGCGTCTCGCCGTACGCGGCCCCGGCCCGGGCGGAAGACCTGTCCGGCCTGCCGCCGACCTTCATCTCGACCGGTTCACTCGACCTGTTCCTCGAGGAGGACCTTGAGTACGCCCGCCGCCTGCTGCGCGCCGGGGTGCCGGTCGAGTTGCACGTCTATCCGGGTGGCTTCCACGCCTTCAACGTCGCGCCCGGCGTCACCATCGCCGCCATGGCCCGCCGCGACAGCACCGACGCCCTCGCCCGGGCGCTGGCGTAGATCCGGCCTGCGTTCGATCCGGGATCCCTTCGGTTGCTCCGGCCCTCTTCCCCGTCCGAATGGAAACCGTCACGTCTTTTCAGGGCCGGAGACCGGGGCCCGGAAAGGGCCCGTGAAGGCTCGAAATCACCACCATCAACGGCATGCGAATGACGGTTTGGGTGGCGCAAGCGCCCGGAATGTCGGGGGTTCGGGGATCGTGGTGGCGCGCGGAGACGGCTCGCAGCGACTGGCTGGCGGTCCAGGCAGTGCGAGGTCGACCGGCGTCCGGGCGGGGAAGCCCTGTTAGAGGACCAAAGGTTCGAGTCTACCGAATGCGCCGGGCGTGGCTCGCCAAGTCTGCGCTGCGCCAGGATAAGAAGGTGACTCGTATTGTCCGCGCCTAACGGTTTGAGACTGCGGGGCCATTCGACGACCGTTTCCCGAAGCAAGGCTCCTGGGCGCCTGCGCTCGCGTTAGTGTGTCGCTCCGGCAAAAAAGAAGGAGCCGCCGGTTCACGGCGGCTCCAGGGCATTCGCGCAGGGAACTCGTCTAGAAGCTCATCCGAAGGCCCAGGCGGAAGGTGCGGCCCAGCGGATCGGTCGTCATGGCGTCGTAGCCTTCGGGCAACCGGGCCAGAGGCGGCTCCTCGTCGGTGATGTTGGTCACGGCGAGGGTCAGCTTCACGTCCCGCGGCAAGTCGATGACGGCGGCGAAGTCATGAAGCGTCGTCGCATCGATGTCGTAGCCGACCGCGGTGGTCGCCCAACGGGTGTCGAGGTAGCCGGAACTGTAGCGCATCGACCACCGCAGGTTCACCGGTCCCCGATTGAAGTTGACGTAGGTCTGGCTCTTCCACTCCGGGAGCGGGTGGGCGAGCGTTCCGGTGTTCAGCTTGCCGACCGCATCGAAGCCCGGAATGGCGAGACCCGCGACGCTGAAGGCGTCGAAGTCGTAGCTGAGCGTGCGGTTGGCCGCCGTGCCGATGGTCAGCTCGCCGCCAAAGATGTCGTCGAAGCGATAGCTGGCGCGGATATCGATGCCGCTGAAGGTCATCGAAGGGCCGTTGATCCGCAGCAGCATGACCTTGGCCAGGTTAGCCGCGCTGCAGGCGCCGTTGAACACGAAATGGTCGGCAAGGAATTTGGCGTCGACCGTGGCGCAGTTGTTCGCCCCGCCAGCGCCGTTCGGGAAGACAGCGTTGACGATAGCGTTCTGGGGCTCGGTGGTGAGGATGTTTTCGATGTCGTAGCTGTAGAAGTCGATACCCGCGTCCAGCCCGCCCGCCTGCACCAGAAGGCCGATCGTGTAGGTGCTGGCGGTTTCCGGCTCGAGATCCGGATTGCCCATGAGATCGAGCGCCGTAGCCCGGCCGAGGATGGTCGGGATCGAGGCCAGAGGATTGGGGGCCAGCGCGGTCAGCGGCGGCGCCCGGAAGGTGGTGCTGGCCGACCCGCGTATCGCCAGCCAGTCAAGCAGCTGCAGCTTGGCGCGCACCTGGGGATCGAACGTCCCGCCGCCCGCCGAGCCGTAGTCCTCGTATCGCGCACCCAAGGTCACATCCAGGCGGTCGGTGACCGGCAGCGCCAGTTCGACAAAACCGGCGTAGATATCGGTCGTGATGTCGGTCGGCGCGAATGCGGCCGAGAGGCCGAGCGGGGTGTAGGGCGTCGGCGTGCAGACGTCGGCGCCGGGAATGTTCAGCGGCGAGTTGAGGCAGGGCACGCGTGTCCGGTCCGCGTACTCGGAGTCGGTCTCGTTGAACGCGATCCGACGCCACTGGAATCCGGCCGCCCAGCGGATGTCGCCGCCCGGCAGGGAGACGGCGCCCAACGTCCCGTCGATGCCGATGTTGAACTCAGTGGTCTCGCTGGTGAGGAACCGGGTCTGCGGGATCATCAGCCATTCGGCCAGTTCCCGCGTATTGGCGACCGCCGGATTGTAGCCGGGGTTGCTCATCACACCGTTGATCGGCGCGCTCTGGATAGCGTTCGACATGGGGTTCAGCCACTGACAGCCGGGGCTGCCGGGCGCGGCGGTCTGCCAGTTGCAGCCCGGACCACCCAGCCCCCTGAGGGCCAGCTCGATCTGCACCCCCGAAGAGTCCCAGCCCTTCAGCTCGTGCTCGTTGCGGCCGTAGGTCAGGTCGGCGTACCAGTTGACGCTATCGCCGATCGTTCCGGTCAGACCGGCCGACAGGCGAAACTGGGTCTGGTCGCGCGTCTGGTAGGCCGGCGTCGCCGGTCCGCCGAAGAACGGATTGCCGCCCAGCAGGTAGGGCCGCCACTGGCCGATCGGGATGAAGATGCCGGTCGACCCCGCCGGGAACTGACCGGGATTGGCGGCGGCGTAGGCGGCAAGGCCCGGGTTGTTGATCGGCACGAACCAGTTGTTGAACAACCGCGGGGTCGTTCCGGCGATGTAGCTGGCCGGATTGATGTTGCCCGGCAGCACGGTCTCGGTGATCGGTTTGGGCTGGTTGAACGACGGCGGATAGTGGACGATCGTCTCGGCGCCCGACCAGGATCCTTCCAGACGCAGGTCGGTGGTCGGGGTCAGCGCGTAGTTGAACTCAGCGTAGAGCTGGTAGGTGTCGGCCGGAGCCACCAGGTCCTGCCAGAGCTGGACGTTGCTCACACAGAAGCCGGCGAAGGGCTCGATCGCGCCCAGGGCGGAGCAACCGACATCCACGGCGCGCGGACCCGTGGCGGCGAGAACGCCGCCGGGCCCGATCGGACCGACCGGGGTGAACTGGGCCGGATTGGTCGCGAAATTCCAGCCGGCTTCCGGAT
>JBIKTU010000058.1:0-8096 GCA_044347965.1 Caulobacter sp. | reverse complement strand
CGGCAAACCGCAGGTGAAGGTGCTGAGCGACGGCTGGACGGCGGTGACCCGCGACAAGTCCCTGTCGGCCCAGTGCGAGCACAGCTGCGGCGTGACGGCCGACGGCGTGGAGTTGTTCACCGCCTCGCCGGCCGGGCTGTTCCAGCCGGCGATCGCGGGCAGCTGATCAGCCCTGCGTCCTTCGACACGCCTGCTCTGCAGGCTGCTCAGGATGACGTAGTCTGAAGGCTACACTCCACGTCATGGTGAGCAGCGCCGAAGGCGCGTGTCGAACCACGCATTGCACAACCTCAGAGCGCGCGTCATCATGACGCCCGCCTGACGATGCGGGGATGTCATGCCGGATCACCCACACCAGCTCGGCCATCGCGAGCGCCTGCGCGAGCGGGCGCTGAAGAGTCTGGACGCGGTGCCGGACTATGAGCTGCTGGAGCTGTTCCTGTTCCGCACCTTCCCGCGCGGCGACATCAAGCCGATCGCCAAGGCGCTGCTGACGCGGTTCGGGTCGCTGGGGGCGATCACCACCGCCTCGGTCGAGGACCTGCGCACCGTGCCCGGCGTCGGCGAGCAGGCGGCGCTGGACCTGAAACTGCTGGGCGAGGTGACGCTGCGGGTGGGCCGCGAGACGATCCGCAAGCGCACGGTGATCGGCTCGTGGAGCGCGCTGCTGGCCTATGTGAAGGTCGCCCTGGCCAACGAGCCGCGCGAGCAGTTCCGGGTGCTGTTCCTCGACAACAAGAACCAGCTGATCCTCGACGAGATCCAGAACCGCGGCACCGTCGACCACGCGCCGGTCTACGCCCGCGAGGTCATGCGCCGGGCGCTGGAGCTGTCGGCCAGTTCGGTGATCCTGGTCCACAACCACCCCAGCGGCGACCCCACGCCCAGCGGCGCAGACATCACCATGACCCGCGAGGTCGTCGACGCCGGCCGGGCCCTGAAGATCAGCGTTCACGACCACCTGGTTGTCGGCCGCGAGGGCGTGGCCAGTTTCAAGGCGCTGGGGCTGTTCCGGTGAGCTGCAATCACATACGATCAGATCCAATCACTCTGATCGGAAACGCCATGACCAGCCGCGTCCTGACAGCCCATGTTCCGACCGACCTCGCGGACAAGGTCGACCAAGCCGCCGCCCGCCTCGACCGGTCGCGGGCCTGGATCGTCAAACAGGCGCTAGCCGCCTGGCTCGACCGGGAAGAGCGCCGCCACCAGATGACGCTCGAAGCGCTGGCGCAGGTCGATGCCGGCGAGACCATCGACCATGAGGTCGTGATGGAATGGGCGGGCAAGTTCATCGCCAGGCAGGGTGAGCCACAGCCCGGATGAAGGTACGTTGGACACGCGATGGATTTGCCGATCTTCAGCGCATCGGTGGGTTCCTGGAGTCGTGCAGTTCCGCCGTAGCCGCCCGCACCGTTGATCAGCTGGTCAGGACGCCGTCCCGCCTGTCGGAACACCCCCGGATCGGGATGCGCCTGGAAGCCTATCTCCCTCGCGAGGTCCGGCGCCTGATCGTCGGCGACTACGAGGTTCGCTACGAAATCGCGTACGATGTCGTCAGCATCCTGCGGATCCACCACGCCCTGGAGGACCGATAGGCCAGCATCAAGCCAGCGCCGCCCGCCGCTTTCGCGCCCAGTCCCAGACCCGCCAGCCCAGCAGCACCGCGACGATGGCGCCGTAGATCAGGGGCGGCTGGTGGTCGGCCTTCACCAGCATCAGGTAGTGGATCACCCCCAGCGGGACGATCAGGTAGGTGAGCCGGTGAAGTTTGCGCCAGCGCACAGGCCCGAGCTTGCGCAGCGCCCAGCTGGTGGAGGTGACCGCCAGCGGGACCAGCAGAACGAAGGCCAGCATGCCCACGGTGATGAACGGCCGCTTGAGGATGTCCTTGCCGATGGCGGCCCAGTCGAACCACTGGTCGGTGACGACGTAGTTGGTCAGGTGCAGCAGCACATAGGCGAAGGCGAACAGGCCGATGGTCCGCCGGAAGCGGATCAGCCTCGGCTGGCGCAGAAGCCGCGCCGCCGGCGTGATCGCCAGACCGACGATCAGCAGGCGCAGGCCCCAGACGCCGAGCTCGCGGATAAGTTTGTCGATGGGATTGGCGCCCAGATCGTTGTTGAACCCGCGCCAGGCCAGCCAGAGCAGCGGGGCTAAACAGGCCAGCCAGACGAGGCCGTAGACGAGGCGGTCCAGCGCCCTGCGATCCATCAGAAGTTCTTCTTGAGGTCCATGCCGCGATACATCCCGGCCACCCGGTCGCCGTAGCCGTTGAACATCAGGGTTTCACGGCGACGGAACTCGCCGATCCGTCGCTCGGTGGCCTGGGACCAGCGCGGGTGGTCCACGGTGGGGTTCACATTGGAGTAGAAGCCGTACTCCCGGGGCGCGCTGTCGTTCCAGGCGGTGCGCGGCTGCTTCTCGACGAAGCTGATGCGGACCACGCTCTTGATGCTCTTGAAGCCGTACTTCCAGGGCACGACCAGCCGCATCGGGGCGCCGTTCTGGTTGGGCAGGCTCTCGCCGTAGAGGCCGACGGCCATGATGGTCAGGGGATGCATCGCCTCGTCGATGCGCAGTCCCTCGCGGTAGGGCCAGTCGAGCACGGCTCGGCGCTGGCCGGGCATCTCGGACGGGCGGTAGAGGGTCTCGAAGGCGACGTACTTCGCCTTGCTGGTCGGCTCGTACTTCTTCAACAGGTCTGCCAGCGGCACGCCCAGCCAGGGGATGACCATCGACCAGCCCTCGACGCAGCGCAGGCGGTAGATGCGCTGCTGTAGCGGGTTGCCGCGCAGGAAATCGCCGATGTCGTAGGCGCCGGGCTTGTTGCAGTGGCCGTCGATCCTCACCGTCCAGGGCGAGGTTTTCAGCGATCCGGCGTTGCGGGCCGGGTCCTCCTTGTCGAGGCCGAACTCATAGAAATTGTTGTAGCCGGTGATATCGGCCCGGCCCGTCGGCGTCTCCCTGGTGGAGTAGGGGCTGGCAAGGCCCTTGAGACCGGTCGCCGCCTGGGCGCTGGCGGTGGCGCCCGCGGCCACGGCCAGGCCGCCGCCGATCAGGCCGCTCATGAACTCGCGCCGCCGCAGGTAGACATCCCGGGGCGTGACGTCGTTCTCGGTCAGGTCGCCGCCTTGCCGGATCAGCATTGCTCGTCTCCAAAGCGCGCCGTCGGGGCTACGCCGCGCGGTCGACTGTGGATCACGAGGGCGGGATCACGCACCAGTCAATTGGCCGGCGCCGGGACGTGATCGGGTTGCTTTCTTCCAACCTCCCAGGCCGTCATTTCCCGACTTGTTCGGGCCACCCAAGCGTGGTGAGCAAGCCGAAAAGAACGCAGCGGAAACGATCTGCCACCGTCCCGTCTGCCCGCGTTCATGGGTGGCCCGAACAAGTCGGGCCATGACGGATGGCAGGGTGATTCAGGCCTCAGGCCGCCGCTTCCCACTCCAGAAATTCCGGGGTCGACAGCAGCAGGTCGCGATATGCCGCCGCCTTGCCGTCCGCGTCACCGTGGGCGGCCAGATCAACGCCGTAGCTGCGAAACCGCGTCGCCACGGGCGTGTAGAAGGCGTCGGCGATGGTCCAGTGACCAAACAGCAAGGGCCCGCCCGAGCGGGCGAGGCACTCGTTCCAGACGCTGACGATCCGGCGGACATTGTCCTGCACGCCTTCCGACAGGTCGGCCGTGGTCAGAAGCCCCAGATCCATCGGGCATTCGCGGCGCAGGGCGCCAAAGCCGCTGTGCATCTCGGCCGTCACGGCGCGGGCCAGCGCGCGGGCCGCGGGGTCCGAAGGCCACAGACCCGCCTGCGGGAATCGCTCGGCGAGGTATTCGCAGATCGCCAGTGAATCCCAGATCACCAGCCCGTCGGCCTTCAGGACCGGCACCAGGCCGGATGGCGAATGCTTGCGAATCTCCGCCGTCGAGGCCTCCACCTCGCGCAGCTGGACCAGGGTCTCAGAGAACGGCGCGCCCGTCCGCCTCAATGCCAGCCAGGGTCGCAGCGACCACGTGGACCATTTTTTGGTGCCGACGACGATTTCCATCTGCTCTCTCCCCGGATGAAGCGGCTATTGGCGCCGGGCGTGATCCGGGCTCTAGTGCGAGCAATTAATCAGAACAAGTGTTCGAGGAAACCGCCCATGACCGACGCCGCAGCCCCGGCGCCGACCGAGACGAAGCTGGCTGATCGCGAGGACGACGGCCCTGGCATCGAACCCCTTAGCACAGGCTTCCGGCGCTACGCGCTTTGGACCCTGATGATCATCTACACGCTGAACTTCCTTGATCGGCAGATCGTCAACATCCTGGCGGAGCCGATCAAGAAGGATCTGCATCTGGCCGACTGGCAGCTGGGCATGATGACCGGCCTGGCGTTCGCCCTCTTCTACACCGTCCTTGGCATCCCGATCGCGCGCAAGGCGGAGAAGTCCAACCGGCCGGTGATCATCGGCACGGCCCTTGCGGTCTGGAGCGGTTTCACCGTGCTCTGCGGCTTCGCCCAGAACTTCTGGCAGCTCGTGCTGGCCCGGATCGGGGTAGGCGTCGGCGAGGCTGGCTGCACCCCGCCAGCCCACTCGCTGATCACCGACTACGTCCCCAAGGACAAGCGCGCCTCGGCCATCGCCTTCTATTCCATCGGCACGCCGCTCGGCAGCCTGATCGGCATGGCCATGGGCGGGTTGATCGCGGACGCCTACGGCTGGCGGATCGCCTTCATGGTGGCCGGCGCGCCGGGCATCCTGTTCGCCCTGCTGACCGTCTTCACCCTGCCCGAACCGCGCAAGAAGCTGACCGCCGTCATGGCCGCCAAGGCCACGGCCACCATCCCCCTGCGCGAGGCGATGAAGGTCCTGGCGTCGAAGAAGACCTTCTGGCTGATCGCCTTCGCCGCCGCCATCAAGGCCTTCATCGGCTACGGCCACGCCCCGTTCACCGCCAGCTTCTTCTTCCGCAGTCATTCCGGCCAGATCGCCGAACTCTCGGCCTGGATCACCAGCATCACCGGCCTTTCCATCGGTCCGATCGGCACGGTCGGGGTGGCGCTGAGCGTCGTCAGCGGCACGGCCGGCGTGCTGGGGGTCTGGCTCGGCGGCGTCATCGCCGACAAGCTGGGCGCCAGGGACCTGCGGGCCTATGTGGTCGTTCCGGCCATCGCCTCGCTGATCACCATCCCCATCTTCATCACCGCGGTCTCGGTCCCCAGCGCCACGGTCGCGCTGATCCTGCTGGCCCTGCCGGCCATCATCGGCTCGCTCTGGTACGGCCCTGTCTACGCTACGGCTCAGAGCATCGTGGCGCCGCAGATGCGGGCGACCTGCGCGGCGGTGCTGTTGTTCATCATCAACCTGGTCGGTCTCGGCCTGGGTCCGCTGTTCGTCGGCATCACCAGCGACCTCTGGGCCGGCGGCATCCTGCAGCAGTCCGCCCTGACCGCCGCCGACTGCGGCAAGGCCATGCTGGAGATCAACAAGGCGACCTGCGGCGTCGCCCAGGCCGAAGGCCTGCGCTGGGCCCTCATCGTCTCGATGGGGTTCAACGTGCTCGCCTTCGCCCTCTTCTGGATGGCCCGCAAGACCATCCGCGAGGAAATGGTCAGCTAGAGACCGCCGGAAACTCGCCGCTGGCGTCTCGCGCCGGCGGCGCCCTACTTTGCGCCCCGACCATCGGGGGAAGGACGAACTCATGACCGATTCCACGGCCCCGGCCGCCGCGCCGCATCCGGGCTACGGGACCAAACCGTATCGCGCCTACGTCCTTGGACTCCTGCTGGTCGTCTACACCTTCAACTTCATCGACCGGGTGATCGTCTCCATCATCCAGGAGCCGATCAAGCTGGAGTTCGGGCTGACCGACTTCCAGCTCGGCCTGCTCGGCGGACCGGCCTTCGCGGTGCTCTACACCCTGCTGGGCATCCCGATCGCCCGGCTGGCAGAGAAGCAGAACAGGATGACCATCCTGTCCATCTGCGTGGCGCTGTGGAGCCTGGCGACCGCCCTCTGCGGCTTCGCAACCTCCTTCGCCACCCTGCTCGCCGCCCGCGTCGGGGTCAGCATCGGCGAGGCGGGATGCACCCCGCCGGCGCAATCGGTGATCAGCGACTACTTCCCGGCCGAAAAGCGGGCCACGGCCATCTCCATCTATGCCCTGGGCGTCCCGATCGGCTCGATGCTGGCGGCCATCGGCGGCGGCTACATCGCCACCTACCTCGGCTGGCGGGAAGCCTTCTGGCTCCTCGGTTTCCCCGGCCTCCTGCTGGCCATCCTGGTCAAGCTGACCATCAAGGAGCCGCCGCGGACCGGGGTCGTCGAGGGCGTGGCGACGCCGACCTTCCTGGAGGCCTTCGCGGTCCTGTCGAAGAAGGCCACCTTCTGGCACGTGTCGCTGGGCTCGGCCGTGGCGTCCTTCGTCGGCTACGGCGTCGGCCAGTATCTCAACTCGTTCCTCATCCGCACTCATGACCTGAACATCCTGCAGGCCTCGCAGCTTACCGGCGTGGTTCTGGGCGCGGCGGCGGCGTTCGGGACCTTCTTCGCCGGCTGGCTGGCAGACAAGATGGTCAAGCGCCACCCCAACGCCCTGGCCTGGCTGCCGGCCCTGGGCTTCTTCATCGCCACACCCTTCTACCTGGTCGGCTACATGGCCCCGAGCCTGTGGATCGGCGTGCCGTTCATGGTGATCGGCGCCATCACCCACTACTTCTACCTCGGCTGCATGTACGCCTCGATCCAGGGCGTCGCGCCGCCGCGCATGCGGGCCACGGCCACGGCCGTGCTGCTCTTCATCGTCAACATCCTGGGCTATGGCCTCGGCCCGCCCGTCATCGGCGCCCTCAGCGACTTCCTGGCCAACTCCAGCCTGCAGCAGTTCGCGCTGACCACGGCCGACTGCGGACGCGGCATCCTGGAGGCCAACAAGGCAAACTGCGCCGTCGGCCAGGAGTTCGGCCTGCGCTGGGCGATCTTCATCGGCCTGTTCGGCTATCTCTGGGCCGGGGTTCACTTCCTGCTGGCCTGGAAGACGCTCCGCAAGGACTGGGTCGGCTAGCCTCCCGTAGCGGTTGACAGGATCATGCGCGGGTATCACTAGCCCGCGCATGATCCCTCGCTACGCACGCCCCGAAGCCGTCGCCATCTGGTCCAACGAGACCAAGTACAAGATCTGGTTCGAGATCGAGGCCCACGCCGCCGACGCCATGGCGGAGCTGGGCGTGATCCCCAAGCCGGCGGCAAAAGCCATCTGGGACGGCGGCCGCGACGCGGTCTGGGACAGCGACCGCATCGACGAGATCGAGCGCACCACCAAGCATGACGTCATCGCCTTCCTGACCCACGTCTCGGAAGTCGTCGGGCCGGAAGCCCGCTTCCTGCACCAGGGCATGACCAGCAGCGACGTGCTGGACACCTGCCTGTCGGTGCAGATGGCCCGCGCCACCGACCTGCTCATGGAAGACGTCGACCTGGTGCTGGCGGCGCTGAAGCGCCGGGCGTTCGAACACAGACTGACGCCCTGCACCGGACGCAGCCATGGCATCCATGCCGAGCCGACCACCTTCGGCCTCAAGCTCGCCGGCCACTACGCCGAGTTCATGCGGGCGAAGGAGCGGCTGGCCATGGCCCGCTTCGAGATCGCCACCTGCGCCATCTCCGGCGCCGTGGGCACCTTCGCCAACGTGGACCCGCGTGTCGAAGCCCATGTGGCGGAGAAGATGGGCCTGGCTGTCGAGCCGGTCTCCACCCAGGTCATCCCGCGCGACCGCCACGCCGCCTGGTTCGCCGCCCTGGCCGTGGTCGCCTCCTCGATCGAACGCCTCGCTGTCGAGATCCGCCACCTGCAGCGGACCGAGGTCCTGGAGGCCGAGGAGCCCTTCGATCCCGGCCAGAAGGGCAGCTCGGCCATGCCGCACAAGCGCAACCCGATCCTGACCGAAAACCTGACGGGCCTGGCCCGCCTGGTCCGCTCGGCGGTCGTGCCGGCCCTGGAGAACGTCGCCCTCTGGCATGAGCGCGACATCAGCCACTCCTCGGTCGAGCGCGGCATCGCGCCGGACGCCTCGATCCATCTGGACTTCGCGCTACGCCGCCTGGCGGGC
>JBIKTU010000057.1:0-8106 GCA_044347965.1 Caulobacter sp. | reverse complement strand
ATCGGCCACTACGTCGGCCGCAGCCTGCTGCAGGTCGAGGCGGCGATGGACAAGGCCGGGACGCTGGCAGGGGCCATCGCGCTGCTGCACCCCTCGCATCACCGCCTGCGCCGGGTCCGCCCGCGCCCGCTCGGGCCCGTCGCGCGGTTCATCAGCGACTGGAGCCTGGGTGATCCGACCACGCCGGGCGACGCCTGGCGGCCCTGGATCCGGCGTCGCTGCCTGCGCGAGCAGGTCGGGATGATCGACGAATTCACGCCGCCGGCGGAGGCTGAATCTCCAGGTCCACCACCAGAGGCAGATGGTCCGACGCGACCCGCGCGCGGGCGTCGAAAGGTGATTCCACCCTTGTGACGGTGACGGCCCCGGCCACGAACACATGATCGATGCGCATGAACGGAAACCCGGACGGGAAGGTCGGCGTCGGCGCCCGGCCCAGGCCCGCCTGGGCGTCCCGGATGACCGAGGTCAACATGCGGTAGGTCTTCGAGTAGGGGCTGGCGTTGAAGTCGCCCAGCAGCACGGCCGGGGCGGTGAAAGCCTCCGAGGCCATCCAGTCCTCGCCGATCAGCGCCGCCGCCTGCACCTGCTGCTCGCGCGGGACGAGGCCCAGGTGGGTGTTGATGACCTGCAGCTCGACGCCGCCGCCGATGTCGACGGCCACCCACAGGGCGCCGCGCGGCTCCAGCCCGCGCAGGCGGGGCAGCCCCGGCAGGGCCCCGGCCCTGACCAGCCGTTCCGGCAGGGCGGTGAGGATGGCGTCGCCGTAGCGCTCCTCCTCGACGGACATCGCCGGATGGAAGTGCGACTTCATGCGCAGCAGCTCGGCCAGCCGGTGGGCCTGGTCGACGTGGCCGGTGCGGCGGCGGCCGACGTCCAGCTCCTGCAGGGCCACAATGTCGGCGTTGCAGGCCGCGATCACCCCGGCCACCCTTTCGACGTCGAGTCTGCGGTCGGTCCCGACGCAGCGGTGGACGTTGTAGGTGGCGAGTCTGACCTTCATGCCCCGAAGAGATCGCCCGGCGGCGCGTCCGGTTCCACTGGTCCGTCCCTTCGCCCGAGCAGAAACAGCGCCGCCTCGGCGCGCCAGTTCTCGATTTCCCGCGTCGGATCGATGGTCCGGGCCGGCCGGCCCTCCGCCAGGGCGACGCTGGCCTCGATCCGCAGATCGAGGTCGTCCACCAGGGCGTTGAAGTCGGCGAGGGTGCAGAGGTGAATGTTGGGCGTCGACCACCAGGGCTCGGGCAGCGAGCGGGTCTCCGGCATACGGCCCCGCCGCAGCAGCGACCAGCGCACGCGCCAATGGCCGAAGTTGGGGAAGCTGACCACGGCGCGGTCGGCGATGCGCATCAGCTCGCCCAGCACCTGACGCGGGTTGCGGGTCGCCTGCAGGGTCTGGGACAGGATGGCGTAGTCGAAGGCGCCGGTCGGAAACTGGTCCAGGTCCCGGTCGGCGTCGCCCTGCATCACCGCCAGGCCCCGCGCCAGGCAGGCGGAGACGCCCTGGGGGCTGATCTCGACGCCACGGCCGTCGATGTCCTTCTCGCGGGTCAGCAGTTCGAGCAGCTCGCCGCCGCCGCAGCCGACGTCGAGCACCCGCGAACCGGGGCGCACCAGCCGCAGGATCTCGCGGAAGTCCTCGCGCACCACGGTCATCGCAGTCCCCGCGCGCCGTCGACCGAGTCCAGGAAGCCGGCCAGGGCCGAGTCCATCACCGGCTCGTCGAGCAGGAAGGCGTCATGACCCTTGTCGCTTTCGATCTCCACGAAGCTGGCCCGGGCGCCGGCGGCGTTCAGGGCCCGCACGATGTGGCGGCTCTCGGCCGTCGGGTAGAGCCAGTCGGAGGTGAAGGACAGCACGCAGAACCGCACGTCCCGCGCCTTGCGGAACGCCTCCGCCAGCACGCCGCCGTAGGGCGCGGCCAGGTCGAAATAGTCCATGGCCCGGGTGATGTAGAGGTAGCTGTTGGCGTCGAAGCGGTCGACGAAGGTCGCCCCCTGATGCCGCAGATAGCTCTCCACCTGGAAGTCGGCGTCAAAGCCCCAGGACAGCCCGTCCCTCTGCAGCTCGCGGCCGAACTTCCGCTGCAGGGCGGCCTCGGACAGATAGGTGATGTGCGCCGCCATCCGGGCGACGGCCAGGCCCTTCTCCGGCCGGGCCCCATGCAGGGCGTAGTCGCCGCCCCGCCAGTCGGGGTCAGCCATGATCGCCTGGCGGCCGACCTCGTGGAAGGCGATGTTCTGGGCGCTGTGCCGGGCGGCGGAGGCGACGCAGACAGCGCTGAACAGCCGCTCGGGATAGGAGGCCGCCCATTGCAGCACCTGCATCCCGCCCATGGAGCCGCCGACCACGGCCTGCAGGGTCTCGATGCCCATGGCCTCGATCAGCATGGCCTGGGCGCGGACCATGTCGGCGATGGTGATGACCGGGAAGGACAGGCCCCAGGGCTTGCCGGTCGCCGGGTTGAGGCTGGCCGGGCCGGTGCTGCCCATGCAGCCGCCGACGACGTTGGCGCAGACGATGAAGTGACGCGCCGGATCCAGCGGCCGGCCAGGGCCGACCAGCCGTGTCCACCAGCCCGGCTTGCCGGAGACCGGGTGTTTCCCGGCCACGTGCTGATCCAGCGTCAGGGCGTGACAGATGAGGACGGCGTTGGACCTGTCGGCGTTGAGCGCGCCGAAACTGCGCCAGGCGATCTCCAGCCCGTCAATTCGGGCGCCGGAGTCGAGGACAAGCGGCTGCGAGGGCGGGAACGTCCAGGTTCCGCCATCCTCCTGGATCGCCTGCGTCTCGGCCGAGAGGGTCATGCATGGCCTTGGACCGTCGCCGGCCGTCGCTGTCAACCGGCGCCTTCCTGCGAAGCGGCGGCGCGTCTAATACAGGGGTGATGAAACGACTGATCCTCATGCGCCACGGCAAGGCCGAGCGGAACAATGTCGGCGGCGACTTCGAGCGCGGCCTGACTGATCGCGGGATGGCGGACGCCACCCTGATGGGCCGGCTGCTGGTCGACGAAGGGCTGACGCCGGACCTGGCGCTGGTCTCCGCCGCGCGCCGCACCCAGCAGACCTGGAGCGCGGCCTCGCAGGCCTTTCCCACCGCCAAGGCCGTGGTGCTTCGACCGCTCTATCACGCCGCCGCCGACAGGATCCTGTTCGAGGTCGAGGCCCATGCCGACCAGGGCGATACCCTCATGGTGGTAGGGCACAATCCCGGCCTGCACGAACTGACCATAGGCCTCCTGCGGCAGGCCGGAGCCGGCTCGGCGCTGGTCGCCCGGGCCGAAAGCCGGTTCCCGACCTCGACCGTGGCGGCCTTCACGATCGACGAAGCCGGCCGGCCCGCCTACGACGGGCTGTTCCTTGCGGCCGACCATGGCGGGGGCGGCGGCGAATGACGCGCGTCTACAAGCTGCTGACCCGCTCGGAATGGCGGGCCGCCGAGGCGCAGGGGGTGTTCGAGGGCTCGGCGGTCGATCTGGCCGACGGCTTCATTCACTTCTCTACGGCCTCCCAGGCGCCGGAAACCGGCCGTCGCTACTTCGCGGGCGTGGCCGACCTGGTGATCGTCGGTTTCGAGGCCGAGGCGCTCGGCGAGGGCCTGAAGTGGGAGGCGTCACGCGGCGGCGACCTGTTCCCGCACCTTTACGGCCCCTTGCCGACGGCTCTGGCGGTCGAGGTTCGGGACGTGGCGCTGGATTCCGACGGCGCGCCGGTGCTGGTCGGGCTGGAAGCATGATGCACGATCTCGCTGCCCGCGCGCTGCACCTGCTCGACCCGGAAGACGCGCACCGCGCCTCGATCCTTGGGTTGAAGCTGGGCCTGGGTCCCGTTCAACACGCGCCCGACGACCCGATCCTGGCGACCACGATCGCCGGCCTCGCCCTGCCCTCGCCCGTCGGGCTGGCCGCCGGGTTCGACAAGAACGCCGAGGCCCCGGACGCCATGCTTCGGGCCGGCTTCGGGTTCGTGGAATGCGGCACGGTCACGCCCCTGCCCCAGGTCGGCAACCCGCGTCCGCGCCTGTTCCGGCTGAGCGAGGACCGGGCGGTGATCAACCGCATGGGCTTCAACAACGCCGGTCTGGACGCCTTCGCCGCCAACCTGGCGGCGCGCCGTCACAAGGGCGTGGTCGGGGCCAACATCGGCGCCAACAAGGACTCCGACGACCGGATCGGCGACTACGTGGCCGGCCTGCGCCGCCTGTGGGGTCTGGCGTCCTACTTCACGGTCAACATCTCCTCGCCCAACACGCCGGGCCTGCGCGCGCTGCAGACGAGGGCGGCGCTCGAGGACCTGCTCGGCCGGCTGGGCGAGGCGCGGCGGGACCTGAACCCGACAGGCGACTATCCGGTCTTCCTCAAGGTCGCCCCCGACCTGGAGGACGGCGAGGTCGAGACCATCGTCGAGACCGTCGCCGCCTTCGGGCTGCAGGGGATCATCGTCTCGAACACCACGGTCTCGCGCCCGGACAGCCTGCGGTCGCCGCGGAAGACGGAAACCGGCGGCCTGTCCGGCCCGCCGCTGATGAGCCTGTCGACGCAGGTGCTGGCCAGGTTCCATGCGGCCAACAGCCACAGCCTGACCCTGATCGGGGCCGGCGGTATCGCCACCGGCGCGGACGCCCTGGCCAAGATCCGGGCCGGCGCGTCGGCGGTGCAATTCTACTCGGCCATGGTCTTCGAGGGTCCGGGCATGGTCGTGCAGGTCAAGCGCGACCTGGCCGCACGCCTGCGCGCCGAGGGCTTCGCCTCGGTCGCGGACGCCGTGGGCGCACGATGACCCGCTCGCCGGCTCTTGCGCTTTTCGCTCAGCACGCGAACTCTTCCGGACTCGCCAACCCGGCGATCGTGAAGTAGCGCATGAGCATGGCTGACGCCCCGCCGCCTCCGACGGAGACGCCCGCATCGGCCGACCGGCCCTCGCGGCGCTGGCTCTGGCCGGGCGGGCTGTCGGCGCGTCTGCTGGTCCTGACCATCCTTTTCGTGGTCGGGGCCGGGATGCTCGTGCTGCCGGCCACCCTGGCGACCTTCGAGGAGCAGTGGCTGCTCGACCGTATCCGCGCCGCCGAACTGGCCTCGACCATCGCCGAGGCCGACCCCGGCCGGAAGGTCACGGCCCCGGTACGCCAACAGATGCTGGAGAACGCCGGCGTCGTCTCCGTGGCCATCCAGACCGACGGCATGCGCCGCCTGATCCTGGCCGCGCCGCGCGACCTGCGCGATCCCTATCTGGTCGACCTGCGCACCCAGAAGCCGATCAGCTGGATGGCCGCGCCGTTCAAGACCATCTTCGGCGGCGACGACCGGATGGTGCGGGTCATCGCCGAGCCGCGCTTCCGCTCTGGCGAGTTCATTGACATCGTCATGCCCGAACAGCCGCTGAAGGAGGCGCTGCTGGCCTATCTGGGCCGGCTGGTGCTGATCACCCTGTTCGTGTCGCTGGGCGCGGGGGTGGCGGTCTATCTGGCGCTGAACGCCTTCCTCGTCCGGCCGATGCAGAAGATCACCCTGGCCATGGAGCGGTTCCGGGCCGATCCGGAGAACCCGGAGGCGCGGGTCGTCCCGTCCGGTCGCCGGGACGAGATCGGCCGCGCGGAGGCCGAGCTGGACCGCATGCAGGCCGACCTCATCGCCGCGCTCAACTCCCGCGCCCGGCTGGCGGCGCTGGGCGAGGCGGTGGCCAAGATCAACCACGACCTGCGCAACATGCTGACCAGCGCCCAGATCGCCTCCGACCGCCTTGCCGCCATCGGCGATCCCAAGGTCGCACAGGCCATGCCGCGCCTGGAGCGGGCGCTGGACCGCGCCATCACCCTGGCCACCGACGTCATGGCCTACGGCAAGACCATTGAGGCGCCCCCGGCGCTGCAGATCCTGCCGCTGCAGGCGGCGCTGGACGCGGCGGCCGAGGACGCCGGCCTGAGTGAGAGCGGCGTTCGGCTGGTCGACCGGCTGGAGCCTGACGTCCGGGTCAACGCCGACCCCGACCAGCTGCACCGGATCCTGGTCAACCTGCTGCGCAACGCCCGCGAGGCCATGCCCGGCGACGCCGGCGAGGTGCAGGTCGCGCTGCGCGAGGAGAACGGCGCCAGCGTGCTGCGCCTGTCGGACAACGGCCCCGGCCTGCCGGACCGCGCCCTGTCCCACCTGTTCCAGCCCTTCACCGGCAGCGCCCGGCGCGGCGGCACGGGCCTGGGCCTCGCCATCAGCCGCGAGCTGGCCCAGGCGCACGGCGGCGACCTTGTGCTGGTGAAGACCGGGTCGGAGGGCACGGTGTTCGAGGTCACCCTGCCCGGCGCGCCGATGACGCCCGCGCCGGTCAAGCCGAAGCGGACGCGAGCGAAGAAGGCGGAAGCGTAGAGTTCCCCGGGGACTGGATATCGTGTCCCAAGGGGACATGATTTCCTGTCCCCGACACAGCCCCGGATGTCTGTCGGGGACAGCTAACGATGTCCCTGAAGGGACACCGTAAGCAGTCCCCGCCTACTCCGCCGCCTTGGCCACGCCCTCGCGGCGGTCATCGGCCGCGCCTTCCAGCACGCCGCCGGGGCGGACGATCACGCCGTGCAGGCCGCTGTTTTCACCGCCGGGGCTGAAGGTGATCCCCCGGGCCTTCAGCGCGTCAACGACACCTTCGGGATAGCGGGCCGCCTCGCTGGAGAAGCGGTCGCCGCGCGCCACCAGGTTGGGCAGGTCGAAGGCGTCCTGCAGCGACAGCTCCCAGTCGAACACGCCGACCATGGCCTTGAGATTGTAGGACAGGATGGCCGAGCCGCCGGGCGAACCGAGCGCCGCCACCAGATTGCCGTCGCGGTCCAGCACGATCAGCGGGGCCATCGACGAGCGCGGGCGCTTGCCCGGGGCCACCGCATTGGCGGCCGGGACGCCGTCGGCTTCGGTCGGCGAGAAGCTGAAGTCGGTCAGCTGGTTGTTGAGGAAGAAGCCGCCGACCATCCGCCCCGAACCGAACACGGCCTCGACCGTCGTGGTCATCGAGACCGTATTGCCCCAGCGGTCGACGATGACGAAGTGCGAGGTGCCGGCCGGCTCCAGCGTGCGGTCCGGCGCGCGGACGCCCGCGCCGGCCGGTGTTCCGGGCTTCGGCGCCGGTCCGGCGCGATCGCCGACCAGCGCGGCGCGGGCGGCGACATAGTCGGGCGCCAGCAGGCCTTCGACCGGCGTGCCGGCGAACGGCTCGTCGCCGACGTAGCGGTCCCGGTCGGCGTACATCAGCCGCTCGACCTCGGCCAGACGGACCCAGGCGACGGGGTCCGCCGGCGAGCGGTCGGCGATGTCGGTCCGCTCGAGCATCATCAGCGCCTGCAGCACGGCCACGCCGCTGGACGGCGGCGACGCGGTGCAGACGGTGTAGACCCGGAACGGTCGGCACAGCGCATCGCCCTTGCGGGGCTGGTAGGCGCGGATGTCGGCGACGCTGAGGGTTCCCGGCGTCGGATCCTGTCGCACCTTGGCGGCGATCGCCCCGGCCAGCGGCCCTTCATACAGGGCGTCCGGCCCGTCCTTTGCGATCGAGCGGACGGTGTTGGCGTAGGCCTTGTTCACCAGCCGGTCGCCGGCGACGTACCTGGTCCCGTCGGGCTTGGTGAAGTAGCCGATGACGTCCGGCGCGGCGTTCTGGGGCACCCGGCCTGAACCGATATAGCCGGCCAGCCGGGGGCTGACGATGAAGCCCTCCTCGCCCAGCCGCGCGGCGTCGTCGAACAGGGTCGACCACGGCCGTTTGCCATGCTCCTTCTGGGCCAGGGCCAGCATGGCCACCACGCCCGGCGCGCCGGTCGAACGGCCGCTGAGGATCGCCTCGACGTAGCCCATCGGCTTGCCGTCGGCTTTCAGGAACATCTCCGGCGTCGCGCCCGAGGGCGCCGTCTCGCGGCCGTCGTAGGCGGTGACCTTCCGGCTGGCGGCGTCGTAGTAGATCATGAAGGCGCCGCCGCCCAGGCCGCTGCTCTGGGGCTCCACCAGGCCCAGCACCGCCTGGACCGCCACCGCGGCGTCGGCGGCCGTGCCGCCCTCGCGCAGGACCCGCAGACCCGCCTCGACCGCCAGCGGATTGGCCGCCGACACCATGCCCGGCGCGCGGGGAG
>JBIKTU010000056.1:0-8110 GCA_044347965.1 Caulobacter sp. | reverse complement strand
GCGCCCATCATGACCTTGTCCTTGGCGTCCTCGAAGTCGGGATGGGTGACCATCCGGCGGTTCTTGCGGGCGGCCATCAGCGCCGCCTCGTTGACGAGGTTGGCCAGATCGGCGCCCGAGAAGCCCGGGGTGCCGCGCGCCAGGGTGCGGACGTCGACGTCGGCGGCCAGCGGCACGTTGCGCATGTGGACGCGCAGGATCTTCTCGCGACCCGAGACGTCGGGGTTGGGCACCACCACCTGGCGGTCGAAGCGGCCGGGACGCAGCAGGGCCGGGTCCAGCACGTCGGGACGGTTGGTGGCGGCGATCAGGATGATGCCTTCGTTCGACTCGAAGCCGTCCATCTCGACCAGCAGCTGGTTGAGGGTCTGCTCGCGCTCGTCGTTGCCGCCGCCCAGGCCGGCGCCGCGGTGGCGGCCGACGGCGTCGATTTCATCGATGAAGATGATGCAGGGGGCGTTCTTCTTGGCCTGTTCGAACATGTCGCGCACGCGGCTGGCGCCGACGCCGACGAACATTTCCACGAAGTCCGAGCCGGAGATGGTGAAGAAGGGCACGCCCGCCTCACCCGCGACGGCGCGGGCTATCAGGGTCTTGCCAGTGCCCGGAGGGCCGATGAGCAGGGCGCCCTTGGGGATCTTGCCGCCCAGGCGCTGGAACTTGGCCGGGTCCTTCAGGAAGTCGACGATTTCCGACAGTTCTTCCTTGGCCTCGTCGACGCCGGCGACGTCCTCGAAGGTCTTGCGGCCCTTGGTCTCGGTCAGCAGCTTGGCCTTGGACTTGCCAAAGCCCATGGCACCGCGGGCTCCGCCCTGCATCTGGCGCATGAAGAAGATCCAGACGCCGATCAGCAGCAGCACCGGGAAGGCGTTCAGCAGGATGGCGACCAGCGACAGCCGCTCGGCCGGCTTGATCGTCACATTGACGTTCTGGGCCTGCATTTGCTTGATCAGGTCGCTGGAGTCGGCCGGGACCACGGCGGTCGACACCACCTTGGGGTCCGCGCCGCTCACCTGGACCGCCGAGCCCTGGAAGATCGCGCGGGTTATCTCGCCCGACTGAACCTTGCTGACCAGCTCGGAGTAGCTGATTTCGCTGCTCGTGGCGCGCGCGCCGCCCTGGCCCGGGTTCATCATGCTCCAGACGCCGAAGGCGACGACAACGATCGCCGCCCAGATGGCCATGTTCCGCAGGTTCATTCGCTCAAACTCTTCCTGTGCCAGTCATCCCAGAACATAGGGCGGCCGGTCCGGTTTCGCCATGCGCGCCATTCGTCACACAGCGGGTTCGCCGTCAACAACGCCGATGGCCGCCTCGAAACGGGGCAGAACCAGCGCGGTCGCGCGAACCGACGGGTTATCTGCAAGGATCGGGCAAGAGACGGCGCCGTCGCGGGACAGGATCACCGGAAGAGTCGGCCGGATGGCCGCGGGCAGCGCGCGAAGGGCGGCTTGCTGGGCCCTTGGCAGCTGTCGGGACAGGCCGCCGAGGGCTCGAACGGTGACGGGGACGGTGGCCTCGATCTCGAACCGGCCGTCCCAGACGGTCGGCTCGCCGGGCGCCAGGGAGAGCTCCGGAAAGCCTGCGCGGCCGGGGTCGCGCGTGAAGGCGGCGGTCTCGCCGTCGGAGGCGATGCGCGCGCCGGCCAGGGTGGCGGTGAAGGCTTCTCCCGACCGCAGGCGGGCGACGAGATGCTGGAGCCGGTCGCTGCGCGGCGGGCGCGAGGTTCCGCCGGCGCAAAGGCAGGCTGCGGCGAGGTGAGCGGCGGGGGCGGTGATCGCAAGGCTCAGTCCTCCCCCGCAGGGGGAGGGGGACCACGCGGAGCGTGGTGGCGGGGTAGCGCCGGCGACGGACGTCGCTCCTCCGAAGGCGCCGTTTCCTGCAGGCTCGGAGGCGCCCCCTCCACCATGCTCCGCATGGTCTCCCTCCCCCTCGCTTCGCTCCGCATGGTCTCCCTCCCCCTCGCTTCGCTCCGGGGAGGATTGGCCTTTGCGCGCCCTCGCCCTCGCGAACCTTTGATCCTCGTTGGCCGGGTCGTCGATCCAGGGCTCGCCGCGCACCCGAAGCCCGTCGCGGATGTCGGCGCGGCGCAGCGACAGCATCGGGCGTAGCAGGAAGACGCCGCGGCCCTGCGGCCAGGCGGGCGAAGGCGCCCATTCGGCCGGGTCGGAGACGCTGGAGCCCTCCGCCCGCATGGCGGCGGCCTCGATCAGGTCGTCGGCGGTGTGGCCCAGCAGGATCACCCGCGCGCCGGACTTGCGGGCGGCGTCGGCCAGCAGCGCGTGGCGGGCGGCGCGGGCGGCGGCGGGCAGGCCCGTCGTCGGCTTGGCGCCCTCCCACCGCAGGGCCTGGAAGGCCACACCCAGCCGTCCGGCCGTTTCGCGGCATCGGCGGGTCCAGACTTCGCTGTCGGGGTTGAGGCCGTGGTCGACAGTGAACGCCAGCAGGCGCCGGCCGTTGGCGTCGGCCCAGGCCCTGGTGGCCAGCAGCAGCGCCAGACTGTCGCCGCCGCCCGAAAAGGCGACCGCCAGCGGCGCGGTGATGTGGGTCCGCAGTCTGCGTCCGAGAACGGCGTCTAGGCCGCGCACTTCGCCTGCACGCGGGCCGTGGCGGCCCGGCTGAGGACGCCGGCCGGCGCCTTGGGATAGCGGCGCGCCAGCTCGTCCAGGGTCTGGCAGGCGTCGGCGGGCTTTCTCAGCGCGATCAGCGACCGCGACAGCTCCAGCACCGCGTCGGGCGCCCAGGTCGTCTTGGGCCAGCCGCGGATGGCGCCGATATAGGCCCCGGCCGCGCCGCCATGGTCTCCACGCACCGACAGGGTCTTGCCCAGCCAGTAGCGTCCCTCGGCGCCCTTGGGCGTGTCGCCGTACTGCTTCACGAAGCGGTCGAAGGCGACGAAGGCGCCGTCGTAGTCCCCATCGAGCATCAGCTTGCGGGCGGCGGCGAACTCCGCGTCCGGATCACTCTCCGCCTCGGCGACCTCTTCCTCTGCGGCGACGGCCTGGGCGTCGGCTTCGATCTTGCCGGTGCGGGCTTCGAGCGCGGCGAGGCGGTCGGCCAGCGCCCGGTTCGCCGCCTGGGCCTCGGCCAGAGCCCGGCGGGTCTGGTCGAGCTCGAAGGTCGAGGCCTCGTTCTGGCGGTTCAGGGCGGTCAGGGTTTCTTCCAGGTCGACGATCCGCTGGGCGAGGCCCTGAAGCTGACCCTCGGTCTCGGCCGGCTGGACGACGACGGGCTTGCCGCTGTCCCGGCCCTGGAAGACGATAGCGCGCAGCTCGCGCACGACCTTTTCCATCCGCTCCAGCCGCTTGACCGAGCGGTCGTCCAGCGGGTCGGGCATCGGAGTCTGCGACCAGGCCGCACCGCCGGCGAGGGCGACGGTCAGGGCCAGCGAGGAGGCGATCAGGATCTTGCGCGTCATGGGCTCGATGATGCGGTTGTGTCAGCGACGAAATTACGGCGCCCGACCCAAAGCAAGGAATGGGCCGAAAGCAAAGAGGGGACCGCGCGACGCGATCCCCTCCGCTGGCTTGCGATGGCCGGGCGCCTAGCGGGCGCCGGCGATGATCACGGTGTGGCCGTTGCGGTTGCGGGACCAGGCGTCCTCGCCCGTGCCCGGGTCGACCGGCCGTTCCTTGCCCCAGGACAGGGTGGCGATGCGGCCGGAGGCCACTCCGCGGCTGACCAGATAGTCGCGCACCGCGTTGGCGCGGCGGGCGCCCAGGGCGAGGTTGTACTCGCGGGTGCCACGTTCGTCGCAGTTGCCCTCGACGCGGATCTGCACCGCCGGATAGCGCGCCAGCCAGGCGGCCTGGGCATCCAGCACCGACATAGCGTCGGAACGGATGTCGTAGCTGTCGAGGTCGAAGTAGACGAAGTCACCGACGTTGATGACAAAGTCCTGCGTCGATCCGGGGATGGCGCGGGTGTCGACCGGGCCCGTTGCGGGGCCGGGCTTGTAGCCGGCGCCGGGGCCGGGAGGCGTCCCGGGGCCCGGGCCGGGCTCGGGCAGGGGCTTCGTCGAGGCGCAGGCCGCCATCGAGGCGGTGGCGGCGAGGACAAGCGCCAGTCTGACAGCGCGCTTTGCGTCGAAGCTCATGCAGGCTTCCTCCTTGGAGATGGGTCCCTCATGTCAATAGTGACGTGAGATGACGGAAATACGCGACCGGAAACTCAGACTAAGCCTCACAATGGCGTCAGCGTGAAGCCCCGGAACCACAATTCACCGATCAGTTGAGCAACGGCGACCACGCCGGGTCCGAACCCGAACCCTGGTAAGGCGCCGGGCGCAGGATGCGGCCGGTGATGTCCACGGTCCACAGACGCGGGGCGCCGCCCCGCGATTCCCGGAAGAACATCAGGATTCGGCCGTTCGGCGCCCAGGTCGGACCCTCATCCAGATAGCTGGTCGTCAGGATGCGCTCGTCGCTGCCGTCTGGCCGCATGACCCCGATATGGAACATGCCGCCCTGCTGCTTGGTGAAGGCGATGAAGTCGCCGGTCGGGCTCCACACCGGCGTGGTGTAGATGCCGCCGCCGCGCGAGATGCGGCGGGCGCCCGAGCCGTCCGAGCCCATGATGTAGAGCTGCGGACTGCCGCCACGGTCCGAGTTGAACACGATGCGCGAGCCATCCGGCGAGAAGCTGGGCGAGGTGTCGATGCCCGGATCGCTGGTCAGCTTGGCCTGCGCGCGGCTGGTCAGGTTCATGATCCAGATGTCGCTGTTTCCGCCCCGCTCGACCGAGAAGGCGACGCGGTTGCCGTCCGGCGAGAAACGGGGCGCGAAGACCATGCCGGGGAAGCGGCCGAGGGTCTCCTGGCGGGCGGTCTCGATGTTGAACAGGTAGATGGCCGAGCCGGTCGGCCGCAGCGCCATGTAGGTGATCTCCTGGCTGGTCGAGGAGAAGCGCGGGGTCATGACGATATAGCTGCCGTCGGTCAGGCTGGACGGGTTGGCGCCGTCCTGGTCCATGATCATCAGCCGCTTGATGCGGTTGTCGCGCGGGCCGCTCTCGGCGACGAAGACGATGCGGCTGTCGAAATAGCCCTTCTCGCCGGTCATCCGCTCATAGACGGCGTCGCTGATCTTGTGCGCCACGCGGCGCCAGTTTTCGGGCGTGGAGGTGAACTGCAGCCCCAGCAGCTGCTCGCCGGAGAACACGTCCCACAGGCGGAAATCGACCCGCAGCCGGCCGTCGCCCTCCATCGTTACATGGCCGTTGACCAGGGCCTGGGCGTTGATGGTCTTCCAGGCGTCGAAGGTCGGCTGCATGCCGATGTCGAGGTTGCGCTCGGGGAAGGCCCCGGAGTCGATGGTCTTGAACAGGCCGGAGCGTTCCAGGTTGCCGGTGACGACCTGGGCGATCTCCGCGCCGCGGCCGGCGCCGCTGAAGGCCGGCACCGCGATGGGCAGCGGCTCGACCACGCCGGAGCTGACCGTCGAGCCGACCTGCGGCTGGGCCGTGGCGACCGTCGGCGCGGCGACGCCCAGAAGGGCGGCGCAGGCGAGAACGGCGGCGAGGGCGGATCGGAAGATCATCGGGGCTCTCCGGGACTAGCGGTTGGCGCAGGCGGCGGGCGCGTCGAAAGGATAGATCAGTTCCTCGCCGTAAAGCTCCGGCGGAAACTCGTCGAACGGTTCGGCGGCGTAGACGGCGCGGATGGCGCGCTCGGACGCGACCCGGACCATCGGGTCCTTCGTGCCGGCTTCCGACGACTTCGGCCGGCCCAGCAGCTTGCCGCCGAACGAGACGCGGAAGGTGACCTCCGCGCGGACATCGGCCCCGCCCTCGACCAGGCAGTTGGGGTTCCAGCGGCGGCTCAGATCATTGCCGAGATTGAGCAGATAGCCCTTGGTGGCGGCGGAGACGCGCTTGCCCGAGCCGATCTGGACGGTCAGGGCGTCCTTCTTCGGGCCCTTCTTGCCGCCGGCCTTCTTCGGGGGCGTCGCAGCCTTGCTGGTCGTCTCGACGTCGCTGAGCAGCCTGTCCAGATCGAGTTCGGCCCGGGGACCGGTCCTGGCCGGTTTCACCGGCGTCGGCTTTTTCGCGTCAGGCTTCGGAACCGCAGCGGCGGCCGGGGTCGGCAGCGGGGCGGGCTCGGGCTCGGCGGCCGGGTCGGGTTCCTCGGTCTGGGCCTCCTGCACCTGGTCGGACAGTTCGGCCTGGATGAACTCCGGCGGTCCGCTCGTGACCAGGGTCACCGGCACGCCGCCGCCAAGCTGAAAGGGCTTCTGGAACAGGTCGCCGAAGAGGACGACAGCCGCCAGCGCGGCCGCGTGCAGCGCGACCGAGACCGCGAGGGCCGGCGCAATGCCTGTCCTCTCCCGGCGGGTCATGCCGTCACTGACCCTCCTTCAGGGCGGGGCCAGCGCTTTCACCGGAGGTGGGACCGCCGGTGTCGGTGATCAGGTTGATCTTGGTGAAGCCGCCGGTCGACAGGGCGGCCATCACCCGGGCGACCACCTCGTAGGACGCCTTCCCGTCCGCGCGGACGTAGATCGGCTTGTCGTAGCCGGCCGAGGACAGGCGCTCGAGCCGCGGCTTGAGCGAGGCGAACGGGATCTCCGTTTCGGCCAGGAACAGCTTGCCGTCGGCCTTCACCGTCAGGGTGATCGGCTCGGCCTGGTCCTGCATGGCGCCGGCCTCGGTCTTGGGCAGCTCGACCTGCACGCCGCTGGTCAGCAGCGGGGCGGAGATCATGAAGATGATCAGCAGCACCAGCATCACGTCGACCAGCGGGGTGACGTTGATCTCGCTCAGCGCGCCGCGACCGCGCCGGCCCCGGCGTCGGCCCCGGCGTCCCCCGGCGGAGAAGGCGTCGTTGGCGGAGAGCGCCATGGCTCAGACCTTCTCCGCCAGCCGGCGCTGGATGGCCGTCGACAGGTCGTCTGCGAAGCCTTCCAGCCGGGCGCCGAACTTGCCCGCGTCGGTCGAGAACTTGTTGTAGGCGATGTAGGCCGGGATGGCGGCGGCCAGGCCGATGGCGGTGGCGAACAGCGCCTCGGCGATGGCCGGGGCGACCACGGCCAGCGAGGTGTTCTTCTCCAGGGCGATGTTCTGGAAGGCGTGCATGATGCCCCAGACCGTGCCGAACAGGCCGATGAACGGCGAGGCGGTGGCGACGATGGCGAGGCTGCCGAGGCCCTCCTCGGTCTTCTGGCTTTCGCGGGCGATGAGGCTGTCGAGCACGCGGTCGATGCGCTGGATCAGCAGGGCGGTCTGGGTGTCGCCGAGGGGACCCTTGCCGCGGGCGTCGCGCCATTCGCGCAGAGCCGCGTTCAGCAGGCGGGGCAGGGGCTGCTTGTTGTCGGCCCCGGACTCTGCGGCGACCTCCTCGAGCGGCCGCCCGGAGCCGACCTTGTCCTCGAACTTGTTGGCCTGGGCGTTCAGCGTGGTGAAGCGCACCGCCTTGTCGATGATCACCGCCCAGGACCACAGCGAGGCCAGGGCGAGCCCCACCATGACGCCCTTGATCACCCAGTCGGCGTTGGTCCACAGCGAGACGAGCGAGAACGTGTCGGCGGAAATGGTCGAAGCGTCCATGCGAGCGGCAATCCCCGGTTTGGTCTGTCCATCGCCGATCTTGTCGGCGGCTTTGGTGAAACTAAGGCGCGGATGTTAACGGTCGTTAGCCATTCGCCTCACGCAAGAACGGTTTCACGGCCTCTGTGAGTCCGGGCGGCGGCTTGCGGGGTCGGCCGTCCATCGTGATGCAGGCGGCGGTGACTTCGGCCGTGGCGATCAGGTCTTCACCACGCATGATCCGCTGGCTGATGAACAGGCGCGGGCCCTTCACGGCGTCATAGGTGGTCACCACCCGCAGGGCGTCGTCGATGCGCGCCGGCTTGCGGAAGTCGATCTCCATGCGGGTGACCACGAAGGCGGCCGGGTCCTCGCGGCCCGCCAGCGCATTGTGCGACACCCCCGCCAGCCGCAGGAAGTCGCTGCGCCCGCGCTCGAAATAGCGGACGTAGTTGGCGTGATAGACGACGCCGGTGAAGTCGGTGTCCTCGTAGTAGACCCGCACCGGCAGGATGTGCTCGCGACCGTCGAAGCGGCCGGCGGAGGGGGAGTCGGGGGTCAATGGACTGCCCGGATTTCTGGGCCGTTC
>JBIKTU010000055.1:0-8169 GCA_044347965.1 Caulobacter sp. | reverse complement strand
AAGTGTAGGTACGTCATTGAGCCCCGCAACTGGGCGGGCGTCATGCGCACACCGGTCGCGTCCGGAGCAAATGTGGTGGTTACCGGATCAGCGTCGCCTCGAGTCCGCGTACTCAGCCCCAGCGGCTCAAACCATTCAGTTCGCCAAAGCGCTCCCGAGACGATCTGGCGCTCCCCCTCCGGGGCGAAATCGTCAACGTAGGCGCGCCCTTCAAGACGATCTCGACCATTCTCGCGCTCGTAGCCGTCTGGCAACCAAGTAAAGCTTGGCAAGGCTGAGACGGTAGCGCGGCGTTCGAAGTAACTGGACACGTAGAGTCCCATCCGGCGCGCCGAGAGATAGTCCCCAAGAAATTCAGTGCGAATCTCCAGAAGCACCGGCTTACCATCGTTGTCTCGACTAAGGCGCGCGACCTCTGCCCACCCCTCCTCAGGCCGAAACCAAGTATCGTCTTCCCTTACGAGGCCGAGCGCGATCACGAGATCATGATGAAGATGCCAGATGTGTTCCCCTTCGTGCTCGACGTACTGGTCGACAACGAGCTTCACACCAATCACGTCCTGCCAGTTTCGCGCGAGAAGGGTCTCTGCAGGGAGATAGCGATCTTCCCTTATCTCTGGGCGATCGTTGCCTAAGTCGAGGTCACTCCAATCGAGCTGCTCAGCCAGCGCACGGTGCTCAGTTGCGATTGCAGCGGTCGAGCGGCCACAATAGTTGAGCGTGCGAAAGACGCCCGGCACCTCAGGTGCTTCCTCAACTTCTGTTGATTGTCGCAGCGGAATCCACGGCCTTCTTTGGAGCGGATGGACATCGCCAAACTCAAACCACTCCTGCCGCACGCCCGATTCTCCTCGCAGCGGCGTTGCTCCAACGCCCTGCAGAGAGGGTACTAAACTGAGCCGGGATCGTCGACCCACCGCAATCTTGAGTGCTAGTTGATCAAGATCGTTCCGATCAGGAACCGGCCCCCGGTCTTGCCCAGCACCCGGTCCGTCGCCTTCTGCATCTCGCGGGCCAGGTAGTCGGCATCCGGCACCGTCGCCCGGGGCAGGCCGCCGGCGTAGCTCTGCAGCATGCTGGCGTAGGCGTCGCGCAGGCGGGGCTGAACGTCGTTGGCGAGGGCCCGCAGCGGCTCGCTGGGGATGTCCACGCCGCATTCCATCGTGATCACGCCGCGGCTTCCGTCGCGGCGAATGATAGTGGCGGACACCGCCTTGATCTGGACGAAGGTGACCCCGCCGCCCTTCTTCTTCTCGCCGCCCGCGGCCGAGGCGACGGCGGGAACGAGGCTGAGCACGGCGGCGAGGGCGAGGCGGCGATCCATTCGCTCTACATGCGCCGGGCCGGGTTGACGCTCCGTTTACCGCGACATCGACCTGCGACGCGGCGATGCGTGACCGACGGGCCGACTCAACAGAGAATCAGGCGCAACAACGCAAGGAGTCCGCATGGGCCGTTTCGCGCCCGGGAACCTCGACCTCGACGGCAAGGTGATCCTGATCACCGGCGGCACCGGTTCGTTCGGCCGCCGTTTCATCGAGACCGTGCTGACCCGCTACACCCTTCGCAAGGTCATCGTCTATTCGCGTGACGAGCTGAAGCAGAGCGAAATGCAGCAGGAGCTGCGCGAGCGGTTCGACACCGAGCAGATGTCGCGCATGCGTTTCTTCCTGGGCGACGTCCGCGACCGCTCCCGACTTACCCTGGCCCTGCGCGGGGTCGATATCGTGATCCACGCCGCCGCGCTCAAGCAGGTCCCGGCCGCCGAGTACAATCCGTCGGAGTGTATCCAGACCAACATCATCGGCGCCGAGAACGTCGTCTGGGCCAGCCTGACCAACAGGGTGCAGCAGGTCGTCGCCCTGTCGACCGACAAGGCCTGCAACCCGGTCAATCTCTACGGCGCGACCAAGCTGGCGTCGGACAAGACCTTCGTCGCGGCCAACAACCTGTCGGGTGACATCGGCACCAAGTTCTCGGTGGTGCGCTACGGCAATGTCGTCGGCTCCCGGGGGAGCGTGGTGCCGCTGTTCCGGCGGCTGCTGGCACAGGGCGCGACCGAGCTGCCGATCACCGACGCCCGGATGACCCGCTTCTGGATCACCCTGAACGAGGGGGTCGAGTTCGTGTTGTCATCGCTGGAGATCATGCGCGGCGGCGAAATCTTCGTGCCCAAGATTCCCTCGATGTCGATGCCGGACCTCGTCCAGGCGATGTCGCCGGGCGCGGGCATGAAGATTGTCGGCATCCGTCCCGGCGAGAAACTGCACGAGATCATGGTCGGCGCCGACGACGCCCGGCAGACGGTGGAGCTGTCTGATCGCTATGTGATCGAACCGGCCTTCGTCGAATACACGCGCAAGCCGTTCGGCGCGGAGGACGGCGCCGCGCCCGTCGACGAGAACTTCGCCTACTCAAGCGACAGCAACAGCGACTGGATGGACGCAGACCGGCTCGTGGCGATGCTCGAGGAGACCGGCGTTTGAGCGGGAAGGTCTCCGGAGGGTTCCTGCCCTACGGCCGGCAAACCATCGAGGACGACGACATCGAGGCCGTGGCCCGGGCGCTGCGGGCCGACTACCTGACCACCGGCCCTACGGTCGCGGCCTTCGAGGACCTGTTCGCGGACACGGTCGCAGCCCAGCATGCCGTGGCCTGCAGTAACGGCACCGCGACCCTTCACCTGGCCATGATGGCGCTCGACATCGGGCCGGGCGATGTCTGTATCGCGCCGTCGATCACCTTCCTGGCGACCGCGAGCTGCGCCGCCTATGTCGGGGCGGACGTCGTGTTCTCGGACGTGGACCCGGACACCGGGCTGATGACGGCGGAAACCCTCTCCGACGCGCTGGCGCGCGCGAAGGGGCGGCGCGTGCGGGCCGTGTTGCCGGTCCATCTGCGGGGCGAAATCTGCGACCTGCCTGCGTTGAAGGCGCTGGCGGACGGCGCCGGCGCGGTGCTGGTCGAGGATGCGCCTCATGCGCTGGGCGGGCGGTACAGGTTCGATGACGAGGCCGGCTCGGTGGGCGACGGCCGCTACGGCGTCATGGCCAGCTTCTCGTTTCACCCGGTGAAAACCATCGCCACCGGCGAAGGCGGCATGCTGACCACCAACGACGCCGTGCTGGCCGAGCGCCTGCGCCGCTTCCGCAGCCATGGCATGTCGCGGCCCGACGGGGCCGATCCCTGGATCTACGAGATGGTGCAGCCGGGCTTCAACTACCGGCTGCCGGACATCGCCTGTGCGTTGGGCATCTCGCAGATGGGCAAGCTGCCCCGTTTCGCGGCCCGACGGCGGCGACTGGCTGCGCTGTACCGGGAAGCCCTCGCCCCGCTGGCGCCCCTGGTCACCCTGCCCCCGCCCATGCCCTGGTCAGACCCGGTGCTGCACCTGATGTGCGCCCTGATCGACTTCAGGTCTGCCGGCGTGACGCGTCGGGAGGTGATGGAGGGCCTTTCAACGCGCGGGATCGGTTCGCAGGTCCATTACATCCCGGTTCACGGCCAGCCCTACTGGCAGGCGCGCAACGGCCCTCTGGCGCTGCCGGGCGCGGAGGCCTGGTACGAGCGGTGCCTCAGCCTGCCGCTGTATCCGGCCATGGAGGACGGTGACGTCGAGCGCGTGGTGACCGCGTTGCGCGAGGTTCTGCGGGTTTAGGCGGCCAGCCCGCAGGCCTGGGCCAGACCCCGCACCTTCTCCAGGGCGCCTGGCGACTTGACCAGCTCATCCCGCGTTTCGGGCGCGCGCATGAGTTTCGCGGCCTCGGCGCGGGCGCGATCGCTCACCGGTCCGGTCGGTCCGGCCTCGCCGACCGCCAGCTTCAGCAGCAGGTTCAGGCGATGCACGGCCGGCGCGGGCGCGCGGGCGACCGTGGAAACCAGTTTCGAATCCGCCTCGATCAGTCCGCCGACCTCGCCGACCTTGGCGAGGATCGGACCGGCCTCTTCCACGACCAGGCCCGCCCGCTGGATCGCCCTCTGGATGGCGGCGAGCGTGGCCAGCTTCTGGGCGGGGGAGTCGGGTCCGAAGCGCATTTCCTTCTCGAATCGCAGGGCCGAGACATTGGCGTTCAGCCAGCGCGCGGCCTGGCGCTTGTTGGCGCCGCCGGTGACATTCTCGGCCAGGCGGATCAGAAGCTCGATCTCTTCGCGCGCGCCCTTGTCCTTGCCCAGAAGGGCGTCGACAAAATCGCCGGTGACCATGGCCTTGGACCGGGCCGTGAAGGCGTTGTGGATGTCCTCGATCGACAGCACCCGGCCGCCGGCGGCGGTCAGGGCCATGGCCAGTCCGCGCAGAAGATCGATCTCCTCGACGGCCAGATTCGGCCGGAGGCGGCGCGGGCCGGTCAACTCCCGCAACACCCGCTGGGCGATCGCCGCGCGGCAGGCCTCGAAATGAGGGCCGCCGAGCCAGTTGGCGAGGCGGGCGGCCGGTCCCTCGAGCGGAGGCATGACGCGGGCGACCGACGGCTCGATGGAGATCAGCGCTTCGACCGCGTCCGCGCCGGCCAGGCGGGTCATGGCGGCCAGCTGGCCGCCGAGGTCGAGATCGGCCCCGAGAAGTTCGGCCAGGCCGGCGCGCGATCCGAGGATCTCCGTCAGCGGTTGTTCAAGCACTTGTAGCGCCTGGTCGCGGGCCTGCAGACTGACTGGCGCGGCGTCGGCGAGGTCGAGCAGCAGGCTGACCTTCTCGGCCCAGCCCTTGGCCGGCGCGATCGCGGCGGCTACGCCCGCGCCGAGCAGGTAGGCCCGCTCCGGGTCCGACACCAGGCGCTCCGCCGCGGCGGCGAAGCCCTCCTTGTCCAGGTTGGGCAGCTGGCCGCGCTTCTGGTCCTTGAGGATGCGCTCGATGGCCCGCTCAGCGAGCTTCTGGAACGACCGGATGATCTCGTGAACGCTGATTTCCCGGGCCTGGGCCTCGGGAATGGCGACCTTCTGGATGGCGTGCTGCAGTTCGACGCCGGAGGCTTCGAGCTTCTGCACCAGGTCAGGGCGGTGCAGCAGCTCGAACGGCGTCGCGCGTTGCCGGATCAGCCAGTTGTCCAGCAGGCGGCCGATCCGCTCGCGAGCGTGACCGGTGTAGAGGTCCGACGGGCTGACGCAGAGCGGGGCGTTGTCCTCCCGCACCTTCTTCTGCTTGGCACGCTCGGGCGCGCCCTTGTTCAGGATGGTGACCGACGCGAACTCGCGCGTTTCCTCGTCGAGGACCTCCTTGGTCACCCGGACGGCGGCCACGCGCCCCTCGGCCAGCTGCTCTTCGGCGGATTCCAGCGCGCGCGCACGGTCTTCGGTCGCCATGTCCAGGGTCCATCCGGACCCGGGCTGGCGACGCACGAACACCTCGTAGTGGACCTTTCCACGCATGACGCCGTTATGCCGGAAACACCCTAAGGCCCCGTTTACGATGCTTCCGCCCCATTGACGCCACGCTGTCAGCGGAATTCCCTGCAACAGGAAGGCGTGCGTCAGGTATGGATCGCCGGCGCGGCCAGTCATTCAGAAGGATACCCATGGCGAAGATCACCCTGGTGGACGACGACGAGAACATCGTCGCTTCGGTTTCGCTGGCGCTTGAAAGCCATGGCCATGTCGTGACCGCCTGCCATGACGGCGTGGCCGGTCTGGAGTCGTTGACGGCCAATCCGCCTGACCTGGCGATACTGGACGTGAAGATGCCCCGGATGGACGGCATGGAGTTGCTGCGGCGTCTGCGACAGACGTCGAACATGCCGGTGATCATGCTGACCTCGAAGGATGAGGAGATCGACGAGATCCTCGGCTTCAACCTCGGGGCAGACGACTACATGCACAAGCCGTTCAGCCAGCGGCTGCTGCTGGAGCGGGTCAAGGCGGTGCTGCGGCGAGCCGACGTGCCGGACGACAGCGGCGCGCCGGCGGTCCCGACCGAGCCGGGCGCCAAGGCCATGCGCCGCGGCAAGCTGACCCTCGATCCGGAGCGCCATGACAGCCTGTGGGACGGCAAGCCCGTCCGCCTGACGGTCACCGAGTTCCTGCTCCTGCAGTCCCTCGCCCAGCGGCCCGGCTTCGTGAAGAGCCGCGACAACCTGATGGACGCCGCCTACGATGATCAGGTCTATGTCGACGACCGCACGATCGACAGCCACATCAAGCGGATGCGCAAGAAGTTCCGCCAGGTGGATTCCAGCTTCGACGCGATCGAGACCCTGTATGGCGTCGGATACCGCTATCGCGAGTCCTGATCCCGGCGGGCCGGCGAAGCGGCGCTTCTGGCCCAGGGGTTCGCGCCTTGGTCGGCTGATCATCGCCCTCAACCTGCTCAGCCTGGCGATCCTGATCGGCGGGGCCCTGACGCTGAACGAAATGCGGCGCGGGCTGGTGAACGCCCGCATCGACAGCCTGATCGCCCAGGGCGAATGGATCGCGCGCATCATCGACGACGCCGCCACGGTGGGCGAGCCCGAGCCGGCACTGCAGCCGGAGCGGGCGGCCCAGCTGTTGCAGCTCCTGCACCTGCCGCGTGACGCGCGGGTGCGGCTGTTCGACCGCGACGGCCGCAAGATCACGGACTCCTATGTCGTCGCCGACAGGGTCGAGTCCCAGCCCCTGCCCCCCGTGCGAAAATCCGACCGGTCGCAAGAGGACAACGCCCCCAGTCCCGTCGAGCAGCGGGCTGCGCGGGCGTTGCAGGCGGAACTGGCCCAGGCCCGCACCGGTGAGATCGTCAAGGGTCGCCGCATCACCGAGAACGGCGAACAGGTCATCTCCGTTTCCCTGCCTATCCGGCGGGTGCGCGCCGTGGTCGGGGTCCTGACCCTGGAGGCCGGTGACGTTGACGAGATCATCGCCCGCGAGCGCGCCAACCTTGTCCCCTTCATCCTGATCGCGGTGGGCGTGACCCTCCTGTCGTCGGTGCTGCTGACTGTGCTGGTCGCCCGACCCGTTCTGCGGCTGGCGCGGGCGGCGGACCGGGTGAAGGCGGCGCGCGCGCGCTCGATCTCCCTGCCCGACCTTTCGCGCCGGGACGACGAGATCGGCGACCTCAGCCGCTCGCTGGAGGACATGACCGACACCCTGTCGGAGCGGATGGACGCCATCGAGCGCTTCGCCGCCGATGTGGCGCACGAGATCCGCAACCCGCTGACCTCGATCCGCTCGGCGATCGAAACCCTCGATCTGGTCAAGGATGCCAAGGCCCGTGAGCGGCTGATGGGCATACTGAAGCAGGACGTCGGGCGGCTCGACCGCCTCGTAACCGACATCTCCAACGCCTCCCGACTAGACGCCGAGCTGTCGCGGGACGCGCCGAAGGTCATCGATCTGGGCCGCCTTCTCGCCGATATCGTGCAGGTCTATGGCGCCTCCATCCGCCCGGGAGAGGCCAGAGTCGTGCTGTCTGTTCCCGCCGGCGAAACCGTCGCCGTCTCCGGGCGCGAGGGTCCGCTGGGCCAGGTGTTCCGCAACCTGATCGACAACGCCCGCTCGTTCAGTCCGGCCGGGGGCGAAGTGCGCGTTGCCCTGACGCATGACCGCGGCCAGGCCCGCGTGCTGGTCGAGGACGACGGTCCGGGCATCCCGCAGGACAATCTCGAGACCGTGTTCGAGCGCTTCTACACCTCAAGGCCCAAGGGCGCCGCGTTTGGGGGAAACTCGGGTCTTGGCCTGTCCATCGCCCGCCAGATCGTCCAGGCCCACGGCGGCGAAATCCACGCTGAGAATCGCGAGAAATCCCCGGAAGGCATCGAGGGCGCGCGATTCGTCGTCGTCCTGCCAGAGCGGCGATCGTGATCCGCCACGCCGGACTGATCGCGTTGCGCATCGGCCGGGACTGGCGCGGCGTGCTGATCGAGGGCCCATCCGGGTCGGGCAAGAGCGACCTGGCGCTGCGGGCGCTGGACGAGGGTTTCCGGATGGTCGCCGACGACCGGGTGCTGGTCTGGGCCTCGGGCGGCTGCACCTTCGGGCGCGCGCCCGACACGCTCCGGGGCTTGATGGAGACCCGGGGGGCCGGCGTGCTGCCCGTGGCGGCCCTGCCCTTCTGCCCGATCCTGCTGGCGGTGCGGTGCGAGGCCTCGCCCGAAGCGGTCGAGCGGATGCCCACGGGCGAGACTCTGGGCCTCCCCGCCGGGCCGGTCCCCATCCGTTCCCTGTGGCCTTTTGACCGCGCGGCGCCCGCGAAGTTGCGGCGCC
>JBIKTU010000054.1:0-8397 GCA_044347965.1 Caulobacter sp. | reverse complement strand
GTCCTGAGGTATGTGTTCGGCGAAAGCCTGACGAAACTGAGCGAGGTGGTGATGTACGCCCACGCGCTCTGCTTCCTGATGGCCGCGCCGGCCGCGCTGATCGGCAACGCCCATGTGCGGGTGGACATTTTCTATGAAGGTCTGTCGACCCGGGCCCGGGCCGCGGTGGATGTCGCGGGCTTCACGCTGTTCCTTGCGCCGACCATGCTGCTGCTGCTGATCTACTGCGGGCCGGTGGTCGAGCTGGCATGGCGGATCGGCGAGCGCAGCCCCGAGACCGACGGCCTGCCGCTCGTGTTCCTGCTGAAGACCGCGATGCCGGTGTTCGCCGTGACCATGCTGGCCGCCGGCGTGGCCCACGCGGGGCGGGCGGCGCTTCGCCTTCGTGGTCTCGATGGCGGCGAGGCTGGGGCTGTCGCTGACGAACCCCTGGCGGCCGCCCCGGCCGGGGTGGTGCTCTGATGGACATCCACGGCATTCTCGACATCGCTATGTTCCTGGCGCTGATCGCGGCGCTGATGATGGGCTACCCGGTGGCCTTCACCCTGGCGGGTGTGGCGCTGGCCTTTGGTCTGCTCGGTATGGCGCTGGGCATTTTCGAACCGTCCTATTTCGCCGCCTTCCCGCAACGGGTCTTCGGCACCATGGGCAACGCGACCCTGACGGCGGTGCCGCTGTTCGTGCTGATGGGCGTGATCCTGGAGCGATCCCGGATCGCCGAGGACCTCCTGACCACCATGGGCGACCTGTTCGGGCGCCTGCGGGGCGGGCTGCTGTTCTCAACCACCCTGGTGGGGGCTTTGCTGGCGGCGTCCACCGGTGTGGTGGGGGCGACGGTCGTCACAATGGGATTGCTGGCGCTGCCCGCGATGATACAGCGCGGCTACGACCTGAGGATCGCCACGGGATCGATCGCCGCGTCCGGAACCCTCGGTCAGATCATACCGCCGTCCATCGTGCTGATCCTGCTTGGGGATGTGATCGCCAACGCCAACCAGCGCGCCCAGCTGGAGATGGGCAAGCCCACATCCAGCTCGGTGTCGGTGGGGGATCTGTTCGCCGGCGCCTTGTTGCCGGGGTTGCTTCTGGTGGCCCTCTATCTGGCCTACCAGGCCTATGTCGCCTGGTCCCGCCCGGAAGCCGCGCCGGCCGGACAGGGCGAGTATCCCAAGCTGGATCGCCTGATCCAGGCCCTGGTCGCCCCGCTGCTGCTGATCCTGGCGGTGCTCGGCTCGATCCTCGCCGGCATCGCCACGGCGACCGAGGGCGCCGCCGTCGGCGCGGCCGGCGCGGCGCTGCTCGCCGGGCACAGGCTGGAGCGTGACGCGGGCCGGGGACGCGGGGCGTTGTCACGCCTTGTGCTGGTCGGCGGCGCGTCTCTGGCCTTGCTGGTGGCGCTTCGCATGGTCGTGGACACGCCAGCCCTGATGGGTCAGCCCGGCGCTGTCGCTCAGATGGCCGGCCTCGCGGCGATCGTCCTGGCGCTGCTGTCGGGCGCGGGCGTGCTCGGCGGACTCTGGGCGCTGCATCGGGCCGGCGCCATGGCTCCCGCCCTGACCTCCACCACCAGCATCACGGCCATGGTCTTCACCATCCTGATCGGCGCGGCCCTGTTCACACTGGTGTTCCGTGGCCTTGGCGGCGACGACTGGGTGGCGTCGATGCTGGAGGCTGTGCCGGGCGGGCTGACCGGCGCCCTGTTCTTCACCTTCACGGTGATGTTCGTGCTGGGGTTCTTCCTCGACTTCATCGAGATCTGCTTCGTCGTGGTTCCCCTGGTGGCGACGCCCTTGATCATCATGGGGGCAGACCCGGTCTGGCTCGGGGTCATGATGGCTATGGTGCTGCAGACATCCTTCCTCACGCCGCCCTTCGGATTCGCCTTGTTCTACCTGAGGGGCGTCTCGCCGCCGCAAGTGACGACCTGGCACATCTACCAGGGGGTTGTGCCCTTCATCCTGCTGCAGCTTCTGGCCGTGGCCATCGTCTGGCTGGCCCCGACAATCGCCACCTGGCTGCCAGGCCTGCTGTATCGCTGAGGGCGCGCCGAAAACCGCGGCGAGAACAGGATCGCCGCCGGATACTTCGGCGTCAGCCGGGTCAGGACGGGGCGGCCAGCAGGACCTCGACCACCACGCCCGCCTCGGCCAGGGCCTTCAGGTCGTGAGGGTTGATCGGCCCCGTGACCAGCACCACCACCTGGCGCCCGGCCTGGACCAGGGGGACAAGAGTCTCGGGCGGGGCCTCCGCCGGGGCGAGACGTTCGGCGTCGCGCCGGGCCATGGCCAGGATGCCGGGCTCCACCCCCGCTGGGATGACCAGAAGGTCAGCCTCGGCCAGCGTCCGGCTGGCGCGCAGGGTCAGGAGGTCGGCGGCGCCCTTCCCGGCCACGAACCGCACCCGGCCGGCCGCCTTGCCGCCATTGGCCAGGGATTCGCCGAACAGTCGGTCCGCGGTCGCCATGTCGCCAGCCATCGCCGCCGCCGCCGCCGGGCCCGAGAGCATGTCACGCAGGAAGGCGCGGCGCTGGGTCAGGTCGGGAATCGCCTCCCGGACAGCCGCCTGGTTCCGCCTCAGAAGGGCGGCGACCTTGCCGGCCCCTTCGGGGATTCGGGTCTCGATGGCGTTGCGGATCAGGGCGGCGAGCAGCGGCGCCGACCCGGTGGTGCCGACGGCGGCCACCACCTCGCCCCGGTCGACGAGAGCCGGGGTGTGAAAGTCCGACAGGGTCGGATGATCGACGACATTGACCAGCGCCCGCGCCGCCCGCGCCGCGCTCGCGGCCGCCTGCACGAACAGGTCGTCCCCGGCGATAAAGGCCAGGGTGGCTCCGCTGTAGGATCCGGGCAGGAAGGCCGCCGTTCCCTCGACCCGGACCAGGTTGGCCGGAGAGCCGTCGAACAGCCGCGCTTTGGCGTCCGCCGCATCGCCCGCGCCGGCGACGACGACCTTGCGCCCGGCCAGGGGGAAATAGGCGGGAAATACGTCCACTTGTGCTCCGTCAGCCCGCGCGGCAGTTGCTGTAGGGACCGCCGGGAAAACCCGACAGGGTGGCGGTGTCGCCCTTGCCCCAGATCTCGAAGTCGCCCGCGGAATAGCGCGCGCCCGAAGCGGCCCTGGCGCCGGGCAGAGACTTCGTCACCCCGCCGGCCGTGACCTTGACCCGGTCGCCGGGCTGGTTCCAGGCGGCGGTGAATCCCTTGCCGCCGGCGCAGCTGTAGCGCAGCGCGCCGCTGGTCGAGCCGAGGGCGGCCTCGACGGAGGCGCAGCCGGCCGCGACCACTGTCGTGACGGTCAGGGCGAGGGTGAGGCCAAGGCGCATGGCGCGCTCCGCTACTTGCCGGTCTTCAGATAGGCGATAATGGCGGCGCGCGCCTGCGGACTCGCCACCCGATTGAACATCCTGGTTCCGGGGGCGTAACCGGTCGGGTTGGTCAGGTAGGCGTCGAGCGCCGCATCGGTCCAGGTCCCGCCCTTCTTCGTCAGGCCCGGCGAGAAGCTGTAGCCGGGCGCGGTGGCCAGCTTGCGGCCGGCCACGCCCTTCAGGGTCGGTCCCGCCGGCGTGCTGGGCCCGCTGACGCTGTGACAGGATTTGCACTGGGCGTTGTAGAGGGCCGCGCCATCCTGGGCGGCGGCCGGGACGGCGAGAGAGGACAGGGCGAGGGCGGCGGCGAGGATCAGGCGCATGGCGGGACTCCGGCTTTGTGGGGCGAGGTTACCCCGCCTTGCGGCCCTGTGGAAACGCCGGACGACCCACTCCAGCCCCAGAAAAATTCGCTGGCCAGCCCCCGGCTTAACAACGTTAAGATGGAGATGATCGTGGAACCTCGACGTTTCGCGAAGGATCAGATGAGGCAGGCCCGCGAATGGCGATCGCATTCGAACTGAACGGCAAGGCGGTGACCGTCACCGCCGAGGACGACACCCCGCTCCTGTGGGTCATCCGCGACGAGCTGGGCCTCACAGGCACCAAGTACGGCTGCGGCATCGCCCAGTGCGGCGCCTGCACGGTGCATGTGAACGGCCAGCCGGCGCGGTCCTGCTCCACGCCGGTCAGCGCCATGGCGGGCATGAAGATCACCACCATCGAGGGCCTGGGCGGATATCACCCGGTCCAGCAGGCCTGGGTGAAGGCGGACGTGCCGCAATGCGGCTACTGCCAGTCCGGCCAGATCATGAGCGCGGCCGCGCTCCTGACCGAGAACAAGGCCCCCAGCGACGCCGACATCGACGCGGCCATGGCCGGGAACATCTGCCGATGCGGCACATACCCGCGTATCCGCGCGGCCATCAAGGACGCGGCCGGCATCGCCGCCGCCCTGCCGGCCAAGGCGTGAGGAGACCGACCATGAACGCCCATACCCCTGTCGCCAAGGTCGATCCGTCCCGCCGCGAAGTCCTGGTCGTCGGCGCCGTGGTCGCCGGCAGCAGCCTGCTGGTCGGCTGCTCCCTCGGCGACCTGATGAGCATCGGCTCGGAAGCCGAGTTCGGGGCCTTCGGGCCCTTCATCAAGATCACCGACGACGGTCAGGTGACCGTCGTTTCCAAACATGTCGAGTTCGGGCAGGGCAGCCATGCGGGCCTGGCGGCGATCGTCGCCGAGGAGCTCGACGCTGACTGGAACCGCGTCCGCGTCGAGCAGGCTCCGGCGGTCGCCAAGGCCTACGCCAATACGGCCATGGGCGTTCAGGGCACCGGCGGCAGCACCGCCATCTCCAACAGCTGGACCCAGCTGCGCACCGCCGGCGCCGCCGCGCGGGCGATGTTCGTCGAGGCCGGCGCCAAGAAGTTCGGCGTTCCCGCCGGCCAGATCAGCGTCAAGGACAGCGTCGTCAGCGGGGGCGGCCAGAGCGCGACCTTCGCCGAGCTGCTATTCGACGCCAGCAAGGTCAAGCCGCCCAAGGAACCGGTGCTGAAGGACCCCGCGACCTTCACCCTGATCGGTTCCGACCGGGTTCGCCGCAAGGACAGCCAGGTCAAGAGCGACGGCTCCGCCCGCTTCACCATCGACGTAAAGGAAGACGGCCTGCTGACCGCCGTGGTGGCCCATTCGCCGCGCTTCGGCGGCAAGGTGAAGAGCTTCGACGACACGGCGGCCCGCAAGGTCAAGGGCGTGGTCGATGTCGTCGAGATCCCGAGCGGCGTCGCCGTCGTGGCGACAGGGACCTGGGCGGCGCTGAAGGGCCGCGAGGCCCTCAAGGTGGAGTGGGACGACACAAAGGCCGAGACCCGGTCGTCGGACCAGATCCTGGCCGAGTTCCGCGCCATCGCCGGGGGCAAGGGGCCCGCCGACCTGAAATGGGCCGCGTTCGACTCCAAGGGCGATGCCGCGAGCGCGAAGGGTGAGGCGCTCGAGGCGACCTACGACTTCCCCTACCTGGCCCACGCCTCGATGGAGCCGATGAACTGCGTGGCCCTGGTCCAGGGCAACAACGCCACCCTGACCTTCGGATCGCAGTCGCCCACGCTCGACCAGCTCAACACAGCAAAGATCGTCGGCAACCTGCCTGGCGCGATCAAGATCGAGACCGTGTTCGCCGGCGGCTCGTTCGGCCGCCGGGCCAACTTCCAGTCCGACTACGTCGTCGAGTGCGTCCACATCGCCAAGAAGGCCGGCAAGGGCAAGCCGGTGAAGCTGGTCTGGACCCGCGAGGACGACATGCGCGCCGGCTACTTCCGGCCCATCGTCCACCATGCGGTGAAGGTGACGGTCGACAAGGACGGCTATCCGGCGACCTGGACCCATCGCATCGTGACCCAGTCCCTGATGAAGGGCTCCCCGACCGGCGTGCCGGAGCTGGACGAGACCGCCGTCGAGGGAACCAAGGGCTCGCCCTATCTCAAGGCCACTCCGGTGGTCGACGCCCAGGTGGCGCTGCCCGACGTCGGGGTGCCGGTGCTGTGGTGGCGGTCCGTCGGCGCGACCCACACGGCCCATGTCATGGAACACACCATCGACCAGCTGGCCCGCAAGGCCGGCAAGGATCCGGTCGAGTATCGCCGCGTCCTGTTCACAAAGGCCGGCGCCCGGCGGCACCTGGCGGTCCTCGACCTGGCGGTGTCAAAGGCCGGGCCGGTTCCGGCCGGGCAGTTCCGCGGCGTGGCGGTGCACGAGTCCTTCGGCTCGGTGGTCGCCCAGATCGCCGATGTCAGTCTGGTCCCGGGCGCCGATCCGAAGGTCAACCGCGTGGTCACCGCCATCGACTGCGGCACGGCCATCTCGCCCGACCAGATCGCGGCGCAGATGGAAGGCGGCACCTGCTACGGCCTGTCGGCGGCCCTTTACGGCGAGACGACGCTGAAGGACGGCATGGTCCAGGAAACCAACTTCGACACCTACCGCGTGCTGCGGCTGCCCGAGGCGCCGATCGTCGAGACCCATATCCTTCCGTCGGGCAATCCGCCCAGCGGCGTGGGTGAACCCGGCACCCCGGTGATCACCGCCGCCCTGGCCAACGCCATGCTGGCGGCGGGACAGCCGCCGGTGTCGAGGCTGCCGATCGTGCGGGCGACCTTCGACACGCGCTTCGCGCTGCTCAGCAGGCGCGTCGAAGGACGCACGGCCTTTCCCTGGTCACCCGGCCTTCTCATCCACGTCGAACAGCACGCCCGGGTCATCGACCGGGACCAGCGCCAGGTCCGGGCCGAGCGCGTCAAGCAGCTTGCCGGCGCCCCGGTCGCCGGTCTGGGTCTTGAGCACAGCGAACAGCTTCGATCCGAACAGCACCGGATGCCCGCGCCGCTCGCCATGAACCGGCGCCGCCGCCCAGGCCCCGGCGGCCAGGGCGGCCGCCAGCTTCGCCGGCAGGTCGTGCGGGACCCTGGGCATATCGCCCAGGAAGATGAAGGCCCCGGCGCAGTCGCGGGGCAGGCCCTCGACGCCGGCCCGCATCGAGGCGGCCATGCCCTCGGCATGCTCGCGCGCGTGGATCATCCGCAGGCGCGGCGTCTGTCCGGTGCGGCTGGCGAAGCGGCTGGCCGCCTCCAGCACCCGGCCGTCGGCGCCCCAGACCACGCTGACCGTCCGCGCCGGCGAGGCGAAGGCCGTCGCCAGCGCCGCGTCGAGCAACAGGCCCTCGCCCCAGGGCGAGGTCAGCTTGCCGCCGCCGAACCGTTTCCCGGCCCCCGCTGCCAGAACAATGGCGTCGAGCGCTTCTCCCCCTGTCGCCATGTCGCCGCCCGGCTTATCTTGGTCCTCAGATGACCCCGTATGACTCCAGCGCCGCGCCGACGCCAGCCGCCAGACACCCTCTGGTCGACGGCTTCGGGCGCGCTGTGACCTACCTTCGGGTGTCGGTGACCGACCGTTGCGACCTGCGTTGCGTCTATTGCATGGCCGAGCACATGACCTTCCTGCCCAAGGCGGAGGTGTTGACGCTGGAGGAGCTGGACCGCGTCGCGAGCGCCTTCATCGGCCTGGGCGTGCGCAAGCTGCGGCTGACCGGCGGCGAGCCGCTGGTCCGCAAGGGCTTCATGGGGCTGGTCGAGAGCCTGTCGCGCCACCTGCGGTCGGGGGCGCTGGACGAGCTGACCCTGACCACCAACGGCACCCAGCTGGCGCGGTTCGCCGGCGATCTGGCCCGCCATGGCGTCAAGCGGATCAATGTCTCGCTCGATACGCTCAAGCCGGCCCTGTTCCGGACCCTGACCCGGGGCGGAGACGTGGCGGCGGTGATCGACGGCATCGACGCGGCGCAGGCGGCCGGCATCGCGGTCAAGATCAACGCCGTCGCGCTTCGCCAGGACAACGCCGCCGAGATCCCGGCGCTGATCCAGTGGGCCCATGCGCGCGGCCTCGACATGACCCTGATCGAGACCATGCCGCTGGGCGAGGTGGAGGCCGACCGCACTGACCAGTATCTGTCGCTCGGCGAGGTGCGGCGCGAGCTGGCCAGCTACTGGACCCTGACCGATCTGCCGCTGAACACCGGCGGCCCGGCGCGCTATGTGCGGGTCGAGGAGACCGGCGGGCGGCTCGGCTTCATCACCCCGCTCAGCCATAACTTCTGCGAGGCCTGCAACCGGGTGCGGCTGACCTGCACCGGGACCCTGCACACCTGCCTGGGCCGCGAGGACGCCAGCGACCTGCGGGCCGTTCTGCGCGCCGGCGCGAGCGACGCCGGGCTGGTTGACGCCATCCGCCGGGCCGTCGACGCCAAGCCGCGGGGCCATGATTTCCAGATCGCTCGCGCGGCGGCCCCCGCCACCCGGCGCCACATGTCGACGACGGGCGGCTGAGGTGGCCCGGGTGCTGCTGTTCGGTCGTCTCGCCGACATCGCCGGCTGGCGGGAGCGGACCGTCGAGGGCGCCAGTCTCGCCGATCTCCGCGCGGCGCTCTCCGCCGACCCGGATCTGGCCGAGGCCCTGGCCGGCAAGGGCGTCCAGGTCGCGGTGGA
>JBIKTU010000053.1:0-8539 GCA_044347965.1 Caulobacter sp. | reverse complement strand
AGGTGCCGGAGCAGGATTTCGAGATCGTCTGCTCCCGGATCAGCTTCTTCGTGAACGCCGGCGTCCGGTTCGTGACCGAGCTGTGCAAGATGCGGACGTTCACGGTGCTGTGGGACGAAATCCTGGCCGAGCGCTACGGCGTGCAGGACGCCAAGGCCCGCCGCTTCCGCTATGGCGTGCAGGTCAACAGCCTGGGCCTGACCGAGCAGCAGCCGGAGAATAATCCCTACCGCATCCTGCTGGAAGCGCTGGCGGTGACGCTCTCCAAGGACGCCCGCTGCAGGGCCCTGCAGCTGCCGGCCTGGAACGAGGCGCTCGGCCTGCCGCGGCCCTGGGACCAGCAGTGGAGCCTGCGCATGCAGCAGGTGCTGGCCTATGAGACCGACCTCCTGGAATACGAGGACCTGTTCGCCGGCAGCCATGTCGTCGAGGCCAAGGTCGCCGAGCTGAAGGCCGGGGCCCTGGCCGAGCTGGCCAGGATCGACGCCAACGGCGGGGCCGCCGCCTCCATAGACTACATGAAGGGGGCGCTGGTCGGGTCCAACGCCGCCCGGGTGCGGGCCGTCGAGACCGGCGACCTGACCGTGGTGGGCGTCAACCGCTGGACCGACACCGAGGTCTCGCCCCTGTCGGCCGGCGAAGGCTCGATCGAGACCGTCGATCCGAAGCTGGAAGCCGGCGTCGTCGAGCGGCTGAAGGCCTGGCGCGCGGCGCGCGACCAGGGCGCCGCCGACGCCGCCGTCGCCGACCTGAAGGCCGCCGCCCGCGAGGGCCGCAACATCATGGAGCCCTCCATCGTCGCGGCCAAGGCGGGCGTGACCACCGGCGAATGGGCCTTCGCCCTGCGCGAGGTGTTCGGCGAATACCGCGGCCCGACCGGCGTCGCCGTGGTCGTCGCCACCGGCGAGGACGCCGAGGACATCGAGGCGGTGAAGCGCGACGTCGAGCGCGTCTCGCAGGTTCTGGGCCGCACCCTCACCTACCTGATCGGCAAGCCCGGGCTGGACGGCCACTCCAACGGCGCCGAACAGATCGCCACCCGCGCCCGCGCCGTCGGGATGGAGGTCCACTACGACGGCATCCGTTCGACCCCGGACGAGATCGTCCGCCGGGCGAAGGAGACCAAGGCGCACGTCGTGGGCCTGTCGATCCTGTCGGGATCGCACCTGGATCTGGTGCAGGAGGTCGTGCGCGTGATGCGGGCCGAGGGCCTGGGCGACATCCCGGTCGTGGTCGGCGGCATCATCCCGCCGGACGACGCCCTGATCCTGAAACAGATGGGCGTGCGCCGCATCTACACCCCCAAGGACTTCAAACTCACCCAGATCATGGCCGACGTGGTGAAGGTGGTGGAGGAAGCGGCGACGGCGGAGGCGCCCTAGCGGCGCCCCCGATCCCGGCGCTGAAAGGGGTAGCCAGCCGGGACGCGGCGCCTTAGGGAGGCGCCCCGCGTTAAGGAACTCCGCCATGTCCGACAGCCAGACCTTCAGACTCGACCCCGCCGACGCGCCCGCCGGCGGCCTGTTCTCGGGTATCGACGGCCTGGCGCGCGCGGCCGGCGCCCTGTTCCTCGGCTCCTTCCTGCTCGGCATGGCCATCGTCCTGATCGCCGCCGTCTGAGGGCCTAGGCCCTTCGCCCCACCCGCCAGGCCGCGAGCAGGCCCAGCAGCGCCACCGGGATCATCGCGCCGAACAGCTTCAGCCCCGCCGCCGGGCCTGTGGCCGGGTCGACGCCTTCGGCGAGGCCCAGCAGCCCCGCCAGCGCGCTGGCCCCGGCCGCGCCCACCGCGCCGCCGATCATCTGGGCCGTGGGCACGGCGGAGGAGCCCAGCGGCCGCTCGGCCTCCGACAGGCCGCCGATGATGGCCTTGGACAGGAAGGCCCAGGCGAACCCGAAGCCCAGGCCCGCCAGCGTGAGGGCCACAACCGTCACCCCTATCCCGGCATAGGGCAGCGACCAGGCGCCCAGCATCAGGCCGGCGACCACGCAGGCCGCGCCCAGCCGGATCATCAGGCCGTCGCGGTTCTGCACCCCCGCCACCAGCATCGCCGTCACCGTCCAGCCGGCGGCGATGGCCGAGATCACATAGCCGGCGACCAGCGGCGAGGCGCCCTGCAGCCCCTGGAGGAAGGCCGGTCCGTAGACGGAGAATCCGATGGTCGCCGCCTCCAGTGCGAAGATGGTGAAGTAGCCGGCCCCGACCAGCGAGGTCAGGTCGCCCGCCGAGCGGGGCAGCAGCACCCCGCCGTCCCGACCGTCCAGCCACAGCAGCAGCGCCATCCCTGCAAGGCCGCCCAAGCCCAGCGCCCCGTCCAGCAGCGCCGTCCCGGTCGTGCCCGCCGCCGCGATCAGGGTCACCCCGACGATCAGGGCGCCCAGCTGCGGAAGCGGGATTCGCGGCCGGGGTTCGTCCCGCTTCGCGCCGGCCGGGACCAGGGCGAAGGTGGCGGCGATGAACAGCAGGCTCTGGATGGCGAAGAACCAGAAGGCGCCGCGCCACCAGTCCAGCTCGGCGAAGACGCCGCCGATCAGGGGGCCCAGCAGTGTCGCCACGCCCCAGACCCCCGCCAGCCCCGCCAGCACCCGCACCCAAAGCCGCTCGGGGAACATGCCGTTGATGGCCACGTAGCAGAGGGCGGCGATGGCGCCCGCCCCCAGCCCCTGCAGCAGACGACCGGCGATAAAGACCAGGAAGTCCGACGCCAGGGCGCTGACCGCGCAGCCGACCGCATAGGCGACGCCGGCCACGGCGATGGACGGACGCAGGCCCAGCTCCATCGACATCCGTCCCGAACAGACCCCCGCCACGATGCCCCCGAGCAGGAAGGCGGCCACAGACCAGCCGAAGTACTGGAACCCGCCGATCTCGCCGGCGATGGTGGGGGTCAGGGTGATGGTCACCAGGGCGTCGGCGGCGTTCAGCCAGATGCCCAGACACAGAAAGGCGAACCGCGAGATCAGCGCGGGCTTCATCAGCTCCCGCCAGCCGGTGGCGGTGGATAGGGACGGTTCGTCGCTCATCAACCGACTAGATGGACGATCAAAGGCCTGCCGCCAAGACCCGCTATATCCTTAAAATTACTCTGGTTTTCGGCCCCTGACCGCCCTCGCCCGACATCGGAAGACTGTGTTAGACTTGGGCCATGACCCTCGATGAGGCCCTCGAGACCCTGCGCGCGGCGCGGCCGCTGCTCGACCGCTACGGCGTCGCGCGGATCGGCGTGTTCGGCTCGGTGGCGCGTGGCGAAGCCGGGCCTGACAGCGATGTGGACCTTCTGGTGGAGTTCAAGCCGGACCAGCATCCGGGCTTCGAATTCTTCGAGCTACGGGAGGATCTCGAAGCGCTGTTCGGAACCGACGTCGACCTGGCGACCAGCAAGTCGCTGCATCGGCTGATGCGAGACCGGGTCCTCAAGGAGGTGGCATATGCCTAAGGCGGAGCGCGACGCAGAGCTCCGCCTTGACGACATCCTTCAGGCGATTGCTCGTATCCGCTCCTACACAGCCGGCATGACCTTCGCTGATTTCGAGGCCAGCCATCTGACGTTCGATGCTGTCGTCATGAACGTCTTCGTCATTGGCGAGTCGATTGGCCGTCTGCCTGACCGGCTCAAGACCGACCTCGGCAGCCTGCCATGGAAGAGCATTGTCGCCGTTCGCAATCTCGTGGCCCACGGCTACCCCGAGTTGGACGGGCATATCATCTGGGATATCGCTCAGACCAAGCTCGACGAACTGGAGGCCATAGTCAGCCCCATGCTGTCGGCGATTCAGCGGCCGTAGAGCCGCAACGATCAGGAAACACCCCATGGCCCTCGTCCCCTTCGCCGACATCGACAAGCTTCCCCCCAAGGCGAAGGACTACTGGGACAAGCTGGCGGCCAAGCTGAACATCTTCCGCATGCTGGCCAACGCCGACACGATGATGGAGCCGGCGCTGCGGTTCGGCGGGGCGATCCTGAGCAAGCAGCAGCTGGGGGCGGACCTGCGGGAGCTGGTCATCCTGCTGGTCGCCGAGCTCGAGGGCGGCGAGTATGAGTGGAACCAGCATGTGCCGATCGGCCTGGCCTGCGGCAACACCCAGGCACAGATCGACGCCCTGGCCGCCCGGCGCTTCGACGATCCGGCCTTCAACGCCCGGGAAAAGGCGCTGGTTCTCTTCGCAAAGGAAGTGATCGAGGACGTGAAGGCCAGCGAGGCGTCGCTGGCCGAGGCGCAGAAGCACTTCAGCTCCAAGGAGATCGTCGAGATCATCCTGACCTGCGGCTTCTACATGACCATGGCCCGCCTGACCGAAACCACCCGCACCGACATCGACCCGCCGGCAGGGGGACAGCTCGTCGAGTCCCTGAATCGTCGGGGGTGACAGCGCCGCCGTCAGGGGGTTAACGGCGGCCATCTTCCTGACGCAGCCCCGCGCCAGTCTTTGCAGCGACTCTCATGGCCGGCTATCGCGCACCCGATCCCCAGCGACCGCAGATCCAGCGGATCGCCTACAGGCAGACCCAGACCGCGCGCGTGGTCGGGCTGGTGCTGATGTGGAGCATCATCGCCCTCGTCGCCCTGGCCGCTGACCGCGCCATTCCGCGGGAGCATCTGCCCTGGAAGCCGCTGGCCCTTGTCGATCCGATCGGCGCCGCGACGCGGATCAAGGCCGCCCGCACCGGCGAGGACCCCGCCGCCTGTCGCGAGGTTCTGAAGCAGGGCGGCGTCGAGTTCGTGGACGTCGCCTCCCGCACCAGCGGATTCTGCGACGTTCACGACGCGGTGCGCATCGAGGCCGGCATGGCTCCTTTGTCGCCGACCGACGCGCCGATGACCTGCAAACAGGCTCTGGCGGTCAGCCTCTGGGAGCGCCAGGTCGTCCAGCAGGCCGCGTTCGACGCTTTCGGCCAGGCGGTCGTCGGCATCGACCACTACGGCGCCTATGCCTGCCGGCGGATGTACGGCCGGGACGACGCCCCGGTCAGCGAGCACGCCACGGCCAATGCGCTGGATGTCGCCGCCTTCCGGCTGGCCGACGGCACGGTGATTTCGGTCCAGAAGGACTGGGGCGACGCCGGGCCTCGCGGGCGCTTCCTGCACGCCGTCCGCGATGGCGCCTGCCGGGTTTTCCTGACCACACTGAGCCCCGACTACAACGACGCGCACCACGACCACTTCCACCTCGACATGGGCGGGATGGCGAAATGCGCCTAGGCGTTGCCTTCCCTTGGGGAGGCCGCGAGACCCTGCGCTCAACAACAGGGAAACGATCATGGCCGACTTCAGCGCATTCTCGGGGCGACCCGTACCGGAGTGGTATGCCGAGCCGCAGCTCGGGATCTTCATCCACTGGGGCATGGCCTCGGTGCCGGCCTTCGCGCCGGCCGGGGTGTCGATCAGCGACCTGTTCCTGAGCGACTACGACAACGCCTTTGTCCTCGGGCCCTATGCCGAGTGGTACGACAACGCCCTGCGCGACCCGACCAGCCCGACCGCCGCCTACCACCGTGAACGCTGGGGCGACGCGCCCTACGCCGACTTCCGCGAGCCCTTCGAGACCGCCGCGGCCGCTTTCGACGCCGACGCCTGGGCCGACCTTTTCCAGAAGGCGGGCGCGAAGTACGTGGTCTTCGTCACCAAGCACCACGACGGCTTCTGCCTGTGGCCGACGGACGTGCCCAACCCGCACCGGCCCGGCTGGCACTCGAAGCGGGACTTCGTCGGCGAACTGGGCGAGGCGGTGCGGGCGCGGGGCATGCGCTACGGCCTCTACTACTCCGGCGGCCTCGACTGGACCTTCCGACCCAGCCTGATCCGCAACATGGGCGAGATGTTCGCCTGTGTGCCGACCGACGACGCCTACCGCGCCTATGCCGCCGCCCAGGTCCGGGAGTTGATCGACCGCTACCGCCCTTCGGTGCTGTGGAACGACATCGCCTGGCCCAACGTCGAGGATCTGCCCGGCCTGTTCGCCGACTACTACGCCGCTGTCCCCGACGGTGTGATCAACGACCGCTGGATGGCGTCCGCGCCGCTGTTCGAGAGCCTGCGCGATCCCGCCGCCTGCGCCGGCTTCAACGCCATGGTGAAGGCCCGGATCGCGGAGGTCGGCGTGCACGGCGGCAGCACCTCCACCCCGCCGCACTGCGACTTCCGCACCGTGGAATACACCACCGGCGAGCATATGGTCGGCCGGGGCAAGTGGGAATCGACCCGCGGCCTGGGACTGGCCTTCGGCTACAACGCCGCCGAGGCGACCGACGACTACATGACCGGCGACCAGCTGCTGGACCTCTATCGCGAGGTTACGGCCGGCGGCGGCAACCTGCTGATCAACGTCGGGCCCCGCGCCGACGCGTCGATTCCGGAGGTTCAGCAGCAACCCTTGCTCGAGATCGGTCGGGCGCTGGCTTGACGCCACGTCGCCTTCCCGCCACGGTGCGCGCCAATCAAACAAGCGTTTAAAGGGAGGCGCGAATGTCGGCTGCTCAAGGAACCCTCTTCGATCTGACCGGCAAGGTCGCGATCATCACCGGCAGCTCGCGCGGCATCGGCAAGGCCATCGCCGAGCGCATGGCCCAGCACGGCGCCAAGGTTGTGATCTCCTCGCGCAAGGCGGGGCCCTGCGAGGAAGTGGCGGCCGCCATCAACGCCGCCGAGGGCGAAGGCACGGCGATCGCCGTCCCGGCCAACATCTCCTCCAAGGAGGACCTGCAGCGCGTCGTCGACGAAACCCGCAAGGCGTTCGGCAAGGTCGACATCGTCGTCTGCAACGCCGCCTCGAACCCCTACTACGGCCCGATGGCCGGCATCGCCGACGACCAGTTCCGCAAGATCCTCGACAACAACATCGTCTCCAACCACTGGCTCATCAACATGGTGATCCCGGAGATGATCGAGCGGAATGACGGTGCGGTCATCATCGTCTCCTCGATCGGCGGCCTGCGCGGCTCGCCCGTCATCGGCGCCTACAACATCTCCAAGGCCGCCGACTTCCAGCTGGCCCGCAACCTGGCCCACGAGTACGGCCGCCACGGCATCCGCGTGAACTGCATCGCACCCGGCCTGATCAAGACCGATTTCGCCAAGGCGCTGTGGGACAATCCCGAGACCCTGAAGCGCTCGACCGAGACCGTGCCGCTGCGCCGCATCGGCGAGCCGGACGAGATCGCCGGCGCGGCGGTGTTCCTGGCCTCGGCGGCCGGCACCTTCATGACCGGCCAGGCCGTGGTGGTGGACGGCGGCGCGACAATCTAGAGCCTGGTTCAGGCTCTAGACTTTTGATTCTAGAGCACGATTCAGCGGTCGAACGGTTCCGTCTGACGGCATTGTGCTTTAGGCGGCGAGCGCGGCGGCTTCGGCGAGGGTCAGGACTTCGGCTTCGTCGAAACCGGCCGCCCGTAGCTTGCGGACAAGGCTGAGGTCCGCCGTGACGAACGGCGCGGCGCGTTCGGCCGCGAGCGCGAGATAGAAGCAATCATAGGCGGGGTGATCGAGGCGGCGGGCCAGTTCGAACGCCGGGCCAGCCAGGCGCCGCATCGGCCAAAGGCCCGTGGTTATGGTCTCAAGCGCGGCGAGCGCCGTGGCGACGCCACCGTGTCCGACCTGTCCTCGCCGGTACTTCTTCCAAAGAATGTTGGCGCATTCCGCGACAAGGAGATCGGGCGCAGCCGTCGTTCCGAGCTCCTGGACGAGAAGGGCAAGCGGCGTGTCGGGCTCGTAGGTCACCCATTTGATGGCGACGCTGGCGTCTACCACCAGAGTGGTCATCGCGCCTCGTCCCGGCTCTCGCGCTGCAGCACTTCGGAGGGTGTTTGCGGCCTGCCCACACTCAGCGCCCGGGCGCGTTCAGCCAGCGCCAGGAACGCCTCCCGACGCTCCCCAACGGAGGGCGTTTGGAGAACTTCTTTCAGGATCGCCCGGTGTTCGGCCTCGACCGACCGGCCGTTGTGCGCGGCGCGACTCTTCAGTTTCTCGACAAGGGTCGGGTCTAGATTGCGAACATGCAAACTGGCCATACACGTCTCCTTTGCGGAAACGATAGCATTTTCAGGTTAAGGTCGCAATTCGCGCCGCCGCCAGGCGCTCTACGCCTGCGTCCAGGGTCTCGTCCCGCTTGGCGAAGCAAAGGCGGATGAGGTTGGTCGGGGCGTCCTGTTCGTAGAAGGCCGAGACCGGAATGGCGGCGACGCCGTGATCCTTCACCGCCCGCAGGCAGAAGGCGCGGTCGTCCTCGGCGATGCCCGAGGCGGCCAGATCGACCAGCAGGAAGTAGCTGCCGCTGGCCGGCAGGACCTTGAACCCGGTGGCCTCCAGCCCGCGGGTCATCCGGTCGCGGGAGCGCTGAAGATCCGCCGGCATGGACTCGAACCAGTCGGCGCAGTTGCCCAGCCCCCAGGCGTAGGCCGCCTGCAGGTTCGGGGCCGTGGTGAAGGTCAGGAACTGATGCGCGCCCGCCAGCGCCTTCGTCAGCGCCGGTGCGGCGCACAGGAAGCCGACCTTCCAGCCGGTCATGGCGAACATCTTGCCGGCCGAGCCGATCTTCACGGTTCG
>JBIKTU010000052.1:0-8550 GCA_044347965.1 Caulobacter sp. | reverse complement strand
GTTCCGCTCACCGGACGGCCCTGACACTTGTCCTGATCCCGGCGGCGCCGTATCGAGCCTGAATGGTCTTGCTGGCTCCCCTGACGCGCCGATGGCGCGGCGCCTGACGCCCACCCGCCAAGCTGCGCGGCGCCCGTCGCCGCGCCTGTATGACCCGCATTCCGAAAAGACCGATCCATGACTGACCAAGCCCCCGTCCCCTATGCCGGTCCCGTCCGCGTGCTCTCGGGCGTTCAGCCGTCCGGGGCCCTGCACCTGGGCAATTATCTGGGCGCCCTGGTGAAGTTCGCCCGGCTGCAGCACGAGATGGACACCTTCATCTTCGTGGCTGACCTGCACGCCATCACCGTCTGGCAGGACCCGGTCCTGCTGGCGGGCCAGACGCGCGAGATCGCCGCCGCGTACCTGGCCTCGGGGCTGGATCCGGCCAGGGCCACCATCTTCCCGCAGTCGGCGGTGCGCGAGCACGCCGAGCTGGCCTGGATCTTCAACTGCGTCGCCCGCCTCGGCTGGCTCGACCGGATGACCCAGTTCAAGGAGAAGAGCGGCAAGCACAAGGAGCGCAGCTCGGTCGGCCTCTATACCTACCCGGTGCTGCAGGCGGCCGACATCCTCGTCTACAAGGCCACCCACGTGCCGGTCGGCGAGGACCAGAAGCAGCATCTGGAGCTGACCCGCGACATCGCCGGCAAGTTCAACCACGATTTCGACCGGCCGGGCTTCTTCCCGCTGCCCGACCCGCTGATCCAGGGGCCGGGCGCGCGGATCATGAGCCTGCGGGACGGGACGGCGAAGATGAGCAAATCCGATCCTTCGGACAACTCGCGCATCAACCTGACCGACGACGCCGACGCCATCGCCCAGAAGATTCGCAAGGCCAAGACCGACCCCGAGCCGTTGCCGGAGACTGTCGAGGATCTCGCCGCCCGGCCGGAAGCCGACAACCTGGTGGGCATCTACGGAGCGCTGGCCGAGATGACCAAGGCCCAGGTGATCGCCGAGTTCGGCGGCAAGGGTTTCGGGACCTTCAAGCCGGCGCTGGCCGATCTGGCGGTGGCGAAGCTGGGGCCGGTGGGCGAGGCCATGCGCCGCTTCCTGGCCGACCCGGCCGAGATCGACCGCATCCTTGCCGCCGGCGCGGCGAAGGCGCGGGAGGCGGCCGCCCCGACCGTGGCCGAAGTGCGCGAGATCGTCGGCTTCTGGAAGGGGTAGGCGACAGGGGACAGGTTAAGGTGTCCCCCGGGGACACCTTAACCTGTCCCCGCCCCTGAGGCCGTCTGCGACTGGTCCGGGTGGGTGACGTACCAGTCCAGCTCGGCCAGCAGCCGGGTCCAGGCGGCGTCGATGTCGGCGGTCCAGGCCTCGCCGATGAGGTCTCGCAGCGTCCCGGCGACCGTACCGAAGAACACCCCGAACACATCCGGCGGCACGTCGTAGCCGGCGTGGGTGACCACCTCGGTCTGGATCAGGGTGGCGGCGTACTTCCGCTCGCCGGAGAAATCGAGGATGGCCTCGATCACCCGCGCCAGCATCTCGCCACGCACCTGGCCGTTGCGGTCGGCGAAGAACAGCGGCTCCATCTCCGGATGGGCCGCGAACAGGCGGGCATAGACCAGCGGCGTCAGGTCGTCGCAGAGCGCCGCCGCCTGTTCGAGACTTTCGGTGATCTTCCCGGCGTCGCCCGGATTCACGCCGGATTTTTCGCCGGGATCCGCACCATCAGGCTCTCGTAGCCCTTCACGAAGGACGACGGCACCCGCTTGGGTTCACTGACCACCTCGATGGTCGGGAAGCGCTTGAGGATCTCTTCCCAGACCACGCGCAGCTGCATCTCGGCCAGACGGTTGCCCACGCAGCGGTGGATGCCGAAGCCGAACGACATGTGGTGGCGGGGCCGCTCCCGGTCGATGATGTAGGCGTCGGGGTTCTCGATGGCGGTCTCGTCCCGGTTGCCCGAGACGTACCACATGGCCACCTTGTCGCCCTTGCGGATGGTCTGGCCGCCGATCTCGTGATCGACGAGGGCGGTGCGGCGCATGTGGGCCAGCGGCGTCTGCCAGCGGATGGTCTCGGAGACCATACTGGGGATCAGGGCCGGATTGGCGCGCAGCTTGTCGTACTGCTCGGGGTTCTGGTTCAGGGCCAGGACGCTGCCGGTCATGGTGTTTCGGGTGGTGTCGTTGCCGCCGACGATCAGCAGGACCAGGTTCCCGAGGTACTCCATCGGGGACATGTCCTTCGTCGACTCGCCGTGGGCCAGCAGCGAGATCAGGTTGTTGGTGGGCGGAGCGTTGACCCGTTCGTTCCACAGGCCGGTGAAATACTCCAGGCACTCCAGCAGCTCGGCGCGCCGCTGGTCCTCGGTGTCGATGATGCCCATGCCCAGCGGCGCGGTGGCGACATCCGACCAGCGGGTCAGCTTGCGGCGGTCATGGAACGGGAAGTCGAACAGGGTGGCCAGCATCTGGGTCGTCAGTTCGATCGAGATGCGGTCGACCCAGTCGAAGGTCTCGCCCACCGGCAGGCTGTCCAGCAGGCCGGCGGCCCGCTCGCGGATGATCGGCTCCAGCTGCATCAGGCTGGCCGGACTGACCACCGGGCTGACCGTCTTGCGTTGCACGTCGTGCTTGGGCGGATCCATGGCGATGAACATCGGCAGGATGAAGTCATCGTCGAAGTCGCGCAGCGTGATGCCGCCCAGGTGGGCGTCGGAGCTGAACACCTGGTGGTTGGTGTCGATGGCCATGATGTCGTCGAAGCGGGTCACCGACCAGTAGGGCCCGACCTCCTCGTTGGTCTCGCACCGATGGATCGGCGCTTCCTTCCGCAGCCGTTCGAAATAGGGCCAGTGGGTGTCGTTGATCCACAGTTCTGGATCGGTCACGTCGATCTGCTCGATCGGGATCGAGAAGGCGCGCTCCCGCGCGGCCGCGTCCCGTTCAGCCTTCTCGCGCCGGGACTGCCCCAGATCAAACCCACCGTCGGCCATGGCCGTCTCCCATATCTTGTCGTTGTTAACATGAGGCCAGAAAATGACGCCCGTGTCACGACTGGGAACGCAAAAAAGGCCCCGGACGTGACGTCCGGAGCCTGCCGACATGCGGTTGGGGCTATGCTCAGGCCTGGCCGGTGACGCCGTCCCAGAACTTCTTGGCCTTGCCCACGAAGCCGGACGCCTGCGGATGCTGCGCGTCACCGCACAGATCGGCCAGCTCGCGCAGCAGTTCCTTCTGGCGGGCGCTCAGATGGGTCGGCGTCTCGACGAACAGCTCGACGATCAGATCGCCGCGCTCGCGGGTGCGCAGGGAGGGCATGCCCCGCCCCTTCAGCCGGATGGTCTTGCCGGTCTGGACCCCCTCGGGGATCTTCACCGGAATCCGGCAGGCGCCGTCGCAGTCCTCGCCGCCGGTGAGGCAGGGGGCCTCGATCTCGCCGCCCAGGGCCGCGGTGCACATGGCCACCGGAACGGTGCAGAGCAGGTCCAGGCCGTCGCGCTCGAACAGGTCGTGCGGCGCCACCGACAGGAAGATGTAGAGGTCGCCGCGCGGGCCGCCGCGCTGGCCCGCGTCGCCCTCGCCGGCGAGCCGGATGCGGGCGCCGTCATCGACGCCGGAGGGGATGCGCACGGACAGGGTGCGGTCGCGCCGCACCTGGCCGTGGCCATGGCAGGCCTTGCAGGGGTCGAGAATCAGCTTGCCGGCCCCGCCGCAGCGGGGACAGGTGCGCTCGATGGCGAAGAAGCCCTGGGTGGCGCGCACGCGGCCGGCGCCGCCGCAGCCGCTGCAGACCGTGGGGCTGGTGCCCGGCTTGGCGCCGGAGCCGTCGCAGGGCTCGCAGGTGATCGAGGCCGGGACCGTGATCTCCACGTCGGAACCGGCATAGGCCTGTTCCAGGGTGATCTCGAGGTCGTAGCGCAGGTCCGCGCCCCGGGCCGGGCCGTTGTTCTGGCGACGGCGACCGCCGCCGAACATCTCGCCGAACGCGTCGCCGAACACCTCGTTGAAGATGTCGTGGACGTCGTTGAAGCCCTGGCCGCCGCCGCCGCTGCCGTTGCCGCCATTGACGCCGGCGTGGCCATAGCGGTCGTAGGCCGCCCTTTTCTGGGCGTCGGACAGGACCGAGTAGGCCTCGTTGACCTCCTTGAAGCGCGTCTCGGCCTCGGTGCAGCCGCCGTTCTGGTCGGGATGGTGCTCCATCGCCTTCTTGCGGAAGGCGGCCTTGAGCGCGGCCTCGTCGCAGCCGCGCTGGACGCCGAGAATGTCATAGTAGTCACGCATGGGCGGACATTCGCAGTTGCTTGTCTTCTGAAGTGGTGGAGCGCCCGTCCCTGCGCAAGTCCCGCGCCGATCCGTCGGCCGACAGGAACGGCAAGGACGGGGCGTCTGCCTTGGCGAAGCCGGCGGCGACGGTCCCCGGACAGGTCCTGGTCATGTCCGGGGCTCCGCCGCCTTGAGGCTGGATGTCACGCCGACTTCTTGTCGTCGTCGCTGACTTCCTCGAACTCGGCGTCGACGACGCCGTCGTCGGCGGTCCGGGAGGCCTGTCCGTCGGCGCCGTCGCCCTGCTGGGACTTGTACATCGCCTCGCCGAGCTTCATCGACGCCTGGATCAGGGTCTGGGTCTTGGCGGCGATATCCTCGCCGTCCCCGCCCTCGATCACAGCCTTGAGGTCGGCCAGGGCGGTTTCGATGGCGGCCTTCTCGTCAGGGCCGACCTTGTCGCCGTGTTCGGCCATGGCCTTCTCGGTCGAGTGGATGACCGCGTCGGCCTGGTTGCGCGCTTCCACGCCGGCCTTGCGCTTCTCGTCCTCGGCCTTGTTGGACTCCGCTTCCCGGACCATGCGCTCGATGTCCGCGTCGCTCAGGCCACCGTTGGCCTGGATGCGGATCGACTGCTCCTTGTTGGTCGCCTTGTCCTTGGCCGTGACGTGGACGATGCCGTTGGCGTCGATGTCGAAGATGACCTCGATCTGCGGCATGCCGCGCGGGGCGGGCGGGATGCCGACCAGGTCGAACTGGCCCAGCATCTTGTTGTCGGACGCCAGCGGACGCTCGCCCTGGAAGACCCGGATCGTCACGGCCGACTGGTTGTCGTCGGCGGTCGAGAAGGTCTGGCTCTTCTTGGTCGGGATGGTGGTGTTGCGCTCGATCAGCGGCGTGAACACCCCGCCCAGGGTCTCGATGCCCAGGGTCAGCGGCGTGACGTCCAGCAGCAGCACGTCCTTGACGTCGCCTTGCAGAACCCCGGCCTGGACCGCGGCGCCCAGCGCCACGACCTCGTCGGGGTTGACGCCCTTGTGCGGGTCACGGCCGAAGAATTCCTTCACCGCGTCCACGACCTTGGGCATGCGGGTCATGCCGCCGACCAGGATCACTTCGTCGATGTCGGACTTCTTCAGGCCCGCGTCCTTCAGCGCCTGTTCGCAGGGGGCGATCGTACGGGCGATCAGGTCCTCGACCAGGGCTTCCAGCTTGGCGCGCGACAGCTTGATGTTCAGGTGCAGCGGGCCGTTGGCGTTCATGCTGATGAACGGCAGGTTGACCTCGTACTGCGCGGTCGAGCTGAGTTCCTTCTTGGCCTTCTCGGCCTCTTCCTTGAGACGCTGAAGGGCCAGCTTGTCCTTGCGCAGGTCGGTGCCGGTTTCCTTCTTGAACTCGTCGGCCAGGTAGTCGACCACGCGAAGGTCGAAGTCCTCGCCGCCCAGGAAGGTGTCGCCGTTGGTGGCCTTCACCTCGAAGACGCCGTCGCCGATCTCCAGGATCGAGACGTCGAAAGTGCCGCCGCCGAGGTCGTAGACCGCGATCTTCTTGCCGTCGTTCTTGTCCAGGCCGTAGGCCAGGGCCGCCGCGGTCGGCTCATTGATGATGCGCAGCACTTCAAGGCCGGCGATCTTGCCGGCGTCCTTGGTGGCCTGGCGCTGCGCGTCGTTGAAGTAGGCCGGGACCGTGATGACGGCCTTGGTGACCGGCTCGCCCAGGTGACGCTCGGCGTCTTCCTTGAGCTTCATCAGGATGAAGGCCGATACTTCCTGCGGGCTGTAGTCCTTGCCGTGGGCGCGGACCCAGGCGTCGGCCGTCGGGCCCTTGACGATGTCGTAGGGCACCATGCCCTTGTCCTTGTCCACCACCGGATCGCTGTAGGCGCGGCCGATCAGGCGCTTGATGGCGAACAGGGTGTTGGTCGGGTTGGTCACCGCCTGGCGGCGGGCCGGCTGGCCGACGAGCTTTTCGCCGTCATCCAGGAAGCCGACGACCGACGGCGTGGTGCGGGCGCCTTCGGCGTTCTCGATCACCCTGGGGTTCTTGCCGTCCATGATGGCCACGCACGAGTTCGTGGTGCCAAGGTCAATACCGATGATCTTGCTCATCTTGAGGTCTTTCTACTCCGTAGTTGGCGGACGGCGGCGACAAGAGCCTTGCGTGAAGCGCTCCGGTTTTTCTCTTCCGTCCCCGTTGGATCCTCTGATCGGGAATGGACCGGCCTCCGTTTCGCGGAAGCCGTCGTCAAGACCGCCATATGGGAAGCAGACCCCCCGCTGCAAGTGCAAAACCCCAGCCGAACTGAGGGCTTTGTCCGGGAGCCGACGGCTCCGACACGGCGCCCCCCATTTGGGGCATGGCGCGCGCGGGGGCGGGGGCGCTTATCGCACCGTTGTCACGACACGATCCTGAGGGGGATACAATGATCAAGCTTGCGAAGAAACTACAGGCCGCGACGGCGATCGCCGTCTTCGCCGCGGCCAGCCTGCTGACGGCCGCCAACGCCTCGGCCGAGGACCGGCGCGTCCGGATCATCAACGAAACCCGCTTCACCATCGTCAAGTTCTACGCCTCGAACGTCAGCGAGAACGACTGGGAAGAAGATATCCTGGGCCGCGACGTGCTGAGTCCCGGGCAATCGGTGACGGTCAACGTCGACGATGGCACCGGCTATTGCCTGTACGACTTCAAGGCGGTGTTCGACGACGGTGACGAGCTCGTCCGCAAGCGCATCGACGTCTGCAAGATCTCGTCCTACCGCTACACCGAAGACTGACCGGTTTCCGGCGCGGGCCAGGGCACGGTTCAACGGTCGGACGGCACTGTCTGACCGCATCCTGCTCCAGCCCGCGCCGGTTCGGCCCTCGCGCCGCTTGTCTCACGCGGTCCCGGCGCGCACCCTGGGGTTCGCGCAACGGGACGGTCATGAGGGACGAGAGCGGTTTCACACTGCTGCCGGGACACCTGTCGCCCGAGGATCAGGCCCGTCTGGTCGCCTGTGTGCTGGACGCAGCGCGGGACGCGCCCTTCCACGCCCAGGTCACGCCCGGCGGCAAGGCCATGAGCGTGGAGACCACGGGCCTTGGCCCGCTGTCCTGGGTCTCGGACCGCCTTGGCTACCGCTACGAGCCGCGCCATCCGCTCACCGGTCGGCCGTGGCCGCCGATGCCGCCGCTGCTCGAGGCGCTGTGGGCCGACCACGTTGACCCGGCCGTTCCGGCCGACGCCGGCCTGGTCAATCTCTACCGGCCCGGCGCCCGCATGGGTCTGCACCGTGACGAGGACGAGGCCGACTTCACCTTTCCGGTGCTGTCCATCTCGCTGGGCGACACGGCGCTGTTCCGGATAGGCGGACTGACGCGCAAGGCTCCGACCCGCTCGCTGCGTCTCGCCTCGGGCGACGTCTGCCTGCTGGCCGGCCAATCCCGGCTGGCCTACCACGGGGTCGACCGCATCATCCCCGGCTCCTCGCGACTGGTCCCCGGCGGCGGCCGGATCAACATCACCCTGCGTCGCGCCGCCCCGCCGCCGCCCTTGGCGAGGCCCGTACTGTCACGATAGGGTGCGACAAAACGCCGTCGAGGATAACGCCATGCTCAAGCTCACCCGTCCCGAGGGCAACCTCCCCGGGGATCTGGATGTCTCCCGCCGCGCGCTGGGCGGCCTGTTCTTCGCCGGCTATGCGGCCGCCGCGGTGTCGGCCAGCGCCGCTCCGATCATCACCGACCTGGACGGTCTCATCGCCGAGATGGCGCTGATCCCGGCCGGCGACCGCGACATCCCCGCCTATGTCGCTCGCCCGGACGCCAGGGGGCGGTTTCCGGTGGTCGTCGTGGTCTCGGAGGTGTTCGGGATCCACGAGTACATCCGCGACGTCTGCCGGCGCCTGGCCAAGCTCGGTTATATCGCCATCGCCACCGACTTTTTCGCCCGCCATGGCGACCCCGCCCCGCTGACCGACTTCGCATCGATCCGCCGCATCGTCTCGGCCGCCACCGACGCGCAGGTGATGAACGACCTCAACGCCACCGTCGCCTGGGTGGGCGCCCAGTCCTTCGCCGACCGCAAGAAGATGGCCATCACCGGCTTCTGCTGGGGCGGGGCGGCGGTCTGGCTGGCCTGTTCACGATACCGGCATTTCCGCTGCGGCGTGGCCTGGTACGGCCGGCTGACCCGCCCGGCGGAAGGCCAGTTCCTGTCCGAGCCCGAGCGCGAATGGCCGCTGGAGCTGGCCGGCTTCCTCAAGGCGCCGGTGCTGGGGCTCTACGCGGGCCGCGACCAGGGCATTCCG
>JBIKTU010000051.1:0-8552 GCA_044347965.1 Caulobacter sp. | reverse complement strand
TGGAACACCACCCTGGCCAAGGCCAGCCGGACCAGCGCCCTGTCGGAGATTCGCGACGTGGCCGGCCGTCCGGTTGTCTATGAAGGCGACATCTACGCCGCCAGCCATTCGGGCGTGTTCGCCGCCACCGATCTGCGTTCGGGGCAATCGCGCTGGTCCCTGCCGGTCGCCTCGATCAGCAGCCCCTGGCCCGCCGGCGACGTCGTCTACATCGTCTCGCAGGCCGGCGAGGTCATCTGCGCCTCGCGTTCCAAGGGTGAAGTCTACTGGATCCGCGATCTCAACGAGGGCGAGGGCGTCAAGCGGGGCAACTTCTTCGGCATGGGTCGCATGGAAGACAAGGGCGGTCGCACGCTCTGGGCCGGCCCGGTCCTGGCGTCCGACCGCCTGATCCTGGCGTCAAGCGACGGTCGCGCCGTGGCGCTCAACGCCAAGACCGGCGAGATCGTCAAGACGATCGACGTCGGCGCCCCGGTGCTGATCGCGCCGATCGCGGCGGGCGGAATGGTCTACCTGGTCACCGACGACGCCCAGCTGGTGGCCATCCGCTAGACTTCTATGGTAATGGCGCGGCCCCGCAGGCCGCGCCCCTTCCACTTCGCGCAATTCTGCTATCCTCCGGCGGCGTCCATACGGGCGCCGTCTCAAGGCCGTTTCCACCATGCCCCTCAAGCTCGCCATCGTCGGCCGGCCGAACGTCGGCAAGTCCACGCTGTTCAACCGGCTGGCCGGCAAGAAGCTGGCTATTGTCGACGATCAGCCCGGCGTCACCCGTGACCGCCGCTTCGCCAAGGGCAGCCTGGGCGATCTGGAACTGATCCTGATCGACACCGCCGGCTTCGAGGACGTCACCGACGAAAGCCTGGAAGCCCGGATGCGCCAGCAGACCGAGCTGGCCATTGAGGAGGCCGACGTCGTCCTGTTCCTGATCGACGCCCGGGAAGGCATCACCCCGGGCGACGAGATCTTCGCCCAGCTGCTGCGTCTGACCGAGAAGCCGGTGATCCTCGGCGCCAACAAGGCCGAGGGCAGGCAGGGCGACTCAGGCATCGCCGAGGCCTGGTCACTGGGTTTCGGCGAGCCCCTGGCCATCTCCGGCGAGCACGGCGAGGGCATGGCCGAGCTCTACGCGGCCCTGGTCCTGCGCGAGGAGCTGGCCGGCGGCGACGAGGAGGAGGATGGCGACAAGCCGATCCAGATCGCCATCGTCGGCCGCCCCAACGCCGGCAAGTCCACGCTGGTCAACCGCCTGATCGGCGAGGATCGCATGCTGACCGGCCCCGAGGCCGGCATCACCCGCGACTCGATCTCCATCGAGTGGGAGCATGAGGGCCGCCGCATCCGGCTGGTCGACACCGCCGGCCTGCGCCGCAAGGCCAAGGTCCAGGACAAGTTGGAGAAGCTGTCCACATCCGACTCGATCCGCGCCATCACCTTCGCCGAGGTGGTTCTGCTGGTGATGGACGCCACCCACCCCTTCGAGATCCAGGACCTGCAGATCGCCGACCTGGTCGAGCGGGAAGGACGCTGCCTGGTCTTCGTGCTGGCCAAATGGGACCTGGTCGAGGACCCGGCCGGTCAGCTGAAAGCCTTCCGCGAGCACGCCGAGCGGATGCTGCCCCAGGTGCGCGGCGCGCCGGTCGTGGCCCTGTCGGCGGAGACCGGCTACGGCATTGGCAAGCTGATGCCGGCGATCCTCAAGACCCACAACGACTGGTCAACCAAGGTCAAGACGCGCGACCTGAACGACTGGCTGGCCATGGCCATCCAGCGCCACCCGCCGCCCGCCGTGGGCGGCAAGCGCATCAAGCCCAAGTACATGGCCCAGACCAAGGCCCGCCCGCCAACGTTCGTGCTGTTCTCCAGCCGCGCCGAGCAGATGCCCGAGCAGTATCGCCGCTATCTGGTCAACAGCCTTCGCGAGAGCTTCGACATGCCCGGCGTGCCGATCCGCGTCTCGCTGAAGAGCAACAAGAACCCCTATGCCGAGGGCGGCGCCAAGTCCGGCGCCCCGTCGTTCCAGCAGGGCGGCGAGGCCAAGAAGGAAAAGGCCATGTCGCTGGCCGCCGAGGCCCGGGCCGAGAAGGCCGCCGCAACCGCCGAGGCGGCCGGCGAGCCCGCCCCCAAGCCGGTGAAGAAGACGGTGGTCAAGCTGACCGGCGTCAAGGCCGCCAAGGCCCGGGCCGCCACCGCCCTGAAGTTCACCAAGGCGAAGGGCGCCAAGGGCTCGCGCCCCGGCATCCAGAAACTGCGCGGCGGCGGCTCGGTGAAGGGGCGACCGCCCCGGCCGACGACACGGACGGGGAAGAAGTAGGTCCAGATCTGCTCTTGAATCCGCTCATCCCGGCGAATGCCGGGACCCAGATTCAGACTCCGCTCCCGGGATCCTGACCGAAGTCCGGCGCTCGCAACTGGGTCCCGGCATTCGCCGGGATGAGCGGGTGTTCTTACGCGGACAGCTTTCCGCCTACCGCCTTCCAGTCGTTGAACGCCACCGTCGGTGCGGTCGGACCCAGGCTCGCCTGTGCCAGCTGCACCACCAGCGGCGCGATCTCCGACGGTTCGGGCAGGGTCAGGGGATCCTCGCCCGGATAGGCCTCGGCCCGCATGCGCGTGCGCATGGTCGAGGGGTCGAGCAGGACGGCCTGCACGGTCGTGTTCTCTACCTCGTCGGCCCAGCAGCGCACCAGGGCCTCCATACCGGCCTTGCTGGCCGCATAGGCGGCCCAGAAGGCCTTGGGACGCGCCACGCGCCCGGAGGTCAGGAAGATGGCCCGTCCCCTGTCAGAGGCCTTCAGGAGGGGCTCCATCGACCGGATCAGCCGCCAGCTGGCTGTCAGGTTCACAGCCAGGGTCTCGTCCCACTTCTTCGGCTCGATATGGCCGGTCGGGGTGATGCCGCCGAGCACGGCGGCGGCGTGGACCAGGATGTCCAGCTTCCCCCAGCGTTCATGGATCGTGGCGCCGAGCACGTCGAGCCCTTCGGGCTGGCGAAGGTCGATCGGCACCAGGGTGGCGTGGGCGCCGGTGTCGGCGAAGATCTGGTCGTCGAGCGCCTCGAGGCCGCCCTGGGTGCGGCCCAGGGCGATGACATGGGCGCCGGCGCGGGCGAGGCCGAGCGCGGCGGCCTGGCCGATGCCGCGCGTTGCGCCGGTGACCAGGGCGATGCGGTTCTGAAGGGGCTTGGAATCCATGCGCCTCCCTTTAGCCGGGGTTGCGCGGCTTGTCCCGCGCCCCGGCGGGGATCATGCAGGAACCGCCAGAAGGGGACGATCCGACCGGCGCAAAACCTGTTCGGTTGTGCTGCCCCGCAGGGAATCCAGCAGGCTGTCATGCCCGCGGGTGGCCATGACGATGAGGTCCGCCTCGACTTCGGCTGCCGTATCGACGATCGCCTCGACCACGCCGCCGGCCTGTTGACGGCGGCGAACACGGGCGGCGATGGCGTCCGGAACCGGTGTCTCGGGGAAACTGGCTCCGACGTGCAGCACGTGGAAGATCGCCCCCGTCGCGCCGAGGTTGGCGGCGAGGTTGGCGACGGTGGCCAGGGCCCGGGCCGCGCTCGGCCGATGGTCGATCGCGACGAGGATGTTCAGCAGGCTTACCGCGCCGGTGGCGGGATCGACAAACCCGGTCGAGGTCGGCGGGAGAGTCAGGCTCGGCGCGTTGGCCTCCCGTGCTATGGGCTCGGCGATGGAGGGGTGCAGCCAGCGATCAACACCCTGACGCGCGTGGCTGGCCAGCACCACAAGGTCACTGGGCCTGTGCTCAAGCAAGTCCGTCACCCCATGCAGCGGATCAGGTGCGGGAACATCGATCTTGCGGACATGCAGCCCCAGCTGGTCCAGCACCGCCGAGGGGGGCGCGCCGGGCTTCAGCAGCCCCCAGCCCGCCAGGCTGGCCCGCACCCGCGGGAACTGCTCCCATTCCTTGCCGACCAGGTCCCGGGGACCGGCGTGGACGATTGCCAGCTCGCCCCTGGCGGCCAGCGCGATGCGCAGAGCGTGGGCGAAGGCGAGGTCGCCGTCGTGGGACAGGTCGGTGGCGAACAGCACGCGGCTGAGCGGGGGTCTGGCTTCCATGGGCGGCTCCTGAGCGTTTGTCCCGAGCCTAGAGCGCCGCCTTGGCGTCGCCTTGATCCAGCGCAAGGCCGGTCAGTCGGCGCGCGCGCCGTACCTCTGCGCGATCACTGCGCAGGCCATCAGCTGGAGCTGGTGGAACAGCATGACCGGCAGGACGATGAAGCCGACCGTCGCCGCCGGAAACAGGATGCTGGCCATGGGCACGCCGGTGGCCAGGCCTTTCTTGCTGCCGCAGAAAACGACGACGATCTCGTCCGCCTTGCTGAACTTCAGCGCGCGCGCCGCCAGAAGGGTCGCCGTCAGCACCCCGGCCAGCAGAATGGCGCAGAGGACCAGCAGGACGGTCAGCTCCAGCGCGCTGACCTGTTTCCACAGCCCGCCGACCACGGCCGCACTGAAGGCCCCGTAGACCACCAGCAGTATCGAGCCCCGGTCGGTGTAGCTGACCAGTTTCGCGTTGCGAGTGACCCAGCCGGCGACCACGGGACGGGCCAGCTGGCCTAGCGCGAACGGCAGCAGGATCTGCACCGCCACGTCCTGGACGGCCTTCAGCGACAGGCCGCCTGTCGTAGTGTGCAGGAACAGCCCGACCAGCAGCGGCGTCAGGATCACCCCGATCAGGTTGGACGCCGAGGCCGCCACCACGGCGGCGGCGACGTTGCCTCGCGCCTGGGAGGTGAAGGCGATAGAGGACTGCACGGTCGAGGGCAGCAGGCACAGGTAAAGCACCCCGGCGGCCAATGGCGCCGGCAGCAGCCATTCCGGCAGCTGGATCAGGCCAAGGCCCAGCAGCGGGAACAGCAGGAAGGTGAAGGCCAGCACGGTCAGGTGGAGCCGCCAGTGGATCAGGCCCGCCACGACCTGTTCACGCGGCAGCCTTGCGCCATGGAGGAAGAACAGCAGCGCGATGGCCGCCTTGGTCAGCCAGCCGAACCACACCGCGCCCTGGCCGCTGACCGGCAGCAGGCTGGCCACAACCACCATCAGCAGGATGGCGATGATGTAGGGGTCGGGCTTGAGGCTCTTCAGCCAGCCGGCTTTCGCCGACCTCTGACTCACGCGCTGACCAGGAAGGAGAGCTGCTTGCCGCCATCGGCCTGGCCTTCCGCGATCTCGCGGTCGAGCAGGCGGGTCGGGTAGTCGCCGGTGAAGTAGTGGTCGGTGAACTGCGGCGCCGCGGGATCACGCGGACCGGCTTCAAGCGCCCAGTAGAGTCCCTCGACCGACAGGAACCCCAGCGAGTCCACCTCGAGGAAGCGGGTCATCTCGGCCAGCGACTTGCGGGCGGCCAGCAGCTTGTCGCGGTCGGGCATGTCGATGCCGTAGAAATCCGGCCACATGATCGGCGGGCTGGCCGAGCGCAGGTGGACTTCCGTCGCGCCGGCCTCGCGGACCATGCGCACGATCTTGCGGCTGGTGGTGCCGCGCACGACCGAGTCGTCGATCAGCACCACCCGCTTGCCGGCCAGAACGGCGCGGTTGGGGCTGTGCTTCATACGCACGCCCAGTTCGCGCACGCCCTGGGTCGGCTGAATGAAGGTGCGGCCCACGAAGTGGCTGCGGATGATGCCCAGTTCGTAGGGCACGCCGCTGGCCTGGGCGTAGCCGAGGGCGGCGGGGACGCCGCTGTCGGGGACCGGCACGACGACGTCGGCCTCTGCCGGGGTCTCTTCCGCCAGCCGCATGCCCATGCGCTTGCGCACGTCATAGACCGAACGGCCGTTCACGACGCTGTCGGGGCGGGCGAAATAGACGTACTCGAACACGCAGGGCCGCGCCCGCTGCGGCGGGAAGGGCTTGAGGCTGGTGACGCCGGCCTCGTCGATGACCACCAACTCGCCGTTCTCTATGTCGCGCACGAAGCGGGCGCCGATCATGTCGAGGGCGCAGGTCTCCGACGCCAGCACCGGATTGCCGTCCAGGTCGCCCAGCACCAGCGGGCGGATGCCCAGCGGATCGCGGACGCCGATCATCTTCTTGTTGGTCAGGGCGACGAGGGCGTAGCCGCCCTCGATCTGGCCGATGGCGTCGATGAAGCGGTCGACGACCCGCGCCTTCCGCGAGCGGGCGATCAGGTGAAGGATCACCTCGCTGTCGCTGGTCGACTGGAAGATGGCGCCTTCGCTGACCAGCCGCTCGCGCAGGGCCAGGAAGTTGGTCAGGTTGCCGTTGTGGGCCAGGGCCACGCCGCCGGCCTCGAGATCGGCGAACATCGGCTGCACGTTGCGGATGCCGCTGCCGCCGGCGGTGGCGTAGCGGGTGTGGCCGATGGCGTGGCTGCCGGGCAGCCGGTCGATCAGGTCATCGCCGCCGAAGGCGTCGCCGACGTGGCCGAGATGGCGTTCGGTGTGGAAGCTCCTGCCGTCGAAGGCCGCGATGCCGCAGGCCTCCTGGCCGCGATGCTGCAGGGCGTGGAGGCCAAGCGCGGCGACGGCGGCGGCGTCGCGGACGCCGAACACGCCGAAAACGCCGCATTCGAGCCTCAGCGTGTCGTCGTCGGGATCACGCTGGACGAGATGGGAGTAGGTGTCCGTCGTCCTGCCCAGGCGGGTCATCGCGTCTTCTCCACTAGCTCGTCCATGGCGTCGCGCTCGCCTTCGCCATAACCCGTTTCGCCGCCCTTCGGCGCCGCGGCGCCGGCCTCGACCGCCCGTTCAAGGGCCGGTGTGACGGCGCGAACCACGTCAAACCCTTCCGGCGCGAACGCCTTCAGGATCCGGCCCGAAGCATCCACCAGCGGATAGGTGAGGGCGCCCGTCACCCATTTAGGCGCGCTCTCGGTCGTGCTGGCCATCTGGAACAGAAGGCTGAACGCCCCGAGCAGCACCATGGCCCTGACAAATCCGAACCCGGCGCCGACGCCGCGGTCGAGAAGCCCCAGGGCCTGGGTCTCGTGCACCCGCCGCTGGAGACCCGCGCCGAGCAATCGCAGCGCGATATAGGTCAGACCAAAGACAAACAGAAGCGCAATCCCGACGCCGGCCCAGTCCGGTTCGACGATCGAGCGGCCGATCGGGGCGGTGAATCGCAACGAGAACACCGCTGTGATGGCCGCTACGAGGAAGGCGACGACGGTCATGAGTTCCTTCGTCGCACCCCGGCCAAAGCCGATCAGGGCGGAGATGATCAGAAGCGGCCCGGCGATGAAGTCGAACTGGGTCATGCGTCTCCTATCCAGGTCATGGTGAGCAGCCGCGTAGCGGCGTGTCGAACCACGCAATGACTCACTGCGTCCTTCGACACGCGCCTGCGGCGCTGCTCAGGATGACCATGAAGGTCTAACTCCACGACTGCTCTCCGATCCGCCGCACCGCGTCGGCCAGCCGGGACACGCCCGTCACCGCCAACGCGTCGCCGGCGCCGACCGGGCCGAGCGCCCGCTTGAATCCCAGTTTCGCGGCTTCCTTGAGGCGGGACTCCATCCGGCCGACGGGACGAACCTCGCCGGACAGGCTGACCTCGCCGAACACCACGCAGTCCTGGGGCAGGGCCTCGTCCAGAGCCGAGGAGGCCAGGGCCGCCGCCGCCGCCAGGTCGGCCGCCGGCTCGCTGATCCGCAACCCGCCGGCCACGTTCAGGTAGACGTCGCGGTTGCCAAGGCCCAGACCGCAGCGCGACTCCAGCACCGCCAGCACCATGGCCAGGCGCCCGTTGTCCCAGCCGACCACCGCCCGACGGGGCGTGCCGTAGGCGCTCGGCGCCACCAGAGCCTGGAACTCGACCAGCACCGGACGACTGCCCTCGATGCCGGCGAATACCGCTGCGCCGGCCGCCCGCTCGCCGCCCTCGTTGAGGAACAGGGCCGACGGATTGCGCACCTCGCTCAGGCCGATGTCGCCCATCTCGAAGACGCCGATCTCGTCGGTGGCCCCAAAGCGGTTTTTGGCCCCGCGCAGGATGCGGAACGGGTAGCCGCGCTCGCCCTCGAAGGCGAGGACGGCGTCGACCATGTGCTCGACCACGCGCGGGCCGGCGATCTGGCCGTCCTTGGTGACGTGGCCGACCAGGATCATGGCGATGCCGCGCTTCTTGGCCAGACGGACCAGTTCCGCGGCGCAGCTGCGCACCTGGGTCACCGAGCCGGGTCCGGCCTCGTGTGCGTCGCTCCACATGGTCTGGATCGAGTCGATGACCACCAGGTCGAACTGTTCGCGCTTCAGACCGTCCAGGATGTCGCGCAAGGCGGTCTCGGCGGCCAGCTTGACCGGGGCCTGGGCCAGGCCCATGCGGCCGGCGCGGCCCCGGATCTGCTCGACGGCCTCTTCGCCGGAGATGTAGGCGCAGCGGGCGCCGCGCAGGGCGGCGTTGGCCACCACCTGCAGCAGCAGGGTGGACTTTCCCACGCCCGGGTCGCCGCCCAGCAGGATGGCGCTGCCCGGCACCACGCCGCCGCCGCAGACGCGGTCGAACTCGTCGACTCCGGTGACGATGCGCGGCGGCTCGGGATTTTCACTTTCGAGACCCTCGAAA
>JBIKTU010000050.1:0-8565 GCA_044347965.1 Caulobacter sp. | reverse complement strand
ATAGACGCGAGGGGCAAGCATGCAGTCTTCGCCGATCGTCACCGAAAGCGTTGCGGAGATGATCGCGCCTTCATTGATCGACGTCCGGGCCCCGACGGTCAGTTCGCCGCCGCCGCCGATGATCACCCCGCGCCGGAGGGCAACCCGCGAACCGAGGCGAACCCGCGTGTCGCCAAGTATGCGGACGCCCGACGCGAGCGATCCCCGCGCACCGGCGGATTCAAACCGCCAGGTGGAGAGGAGGTAGCGAAGCTTCGACAGGCGTCCATCGAGGTTTGACAGCGAAGTTGCCGCTTTGCGGAGAATCGATCCGACCACGATCAACCCGCTCGCGGGCGAAGCGCCCTGACCGCATCGACGACCCGGGCAGCGTCATCAAGCGAGAGGTGTGGCCCGATGGGCAGACTCAGGACGTTCCGCGCCAAGCCTTCGCTGCGCGGCAGGGAAAGGTCTCCGAACTCCGCTTCATAGGCTTTCTGCCGGTGGCAGGCTGTCGGATAGTGAATCAGGGTGGCGACCCCCCGGGCCTTCAGCTCGTCCTGGAGCCTGGCGCGGTCCTCGACCTCCAGCACGAAAAGGTGCCAGACCGGTTCGGCCCAGTTGGCGACCCGAGGCAGGCTGACGCCAGCGCCGGCCAGGCCATCGATATACAGCGCCGCGATCGATGAACGCCGGGCATTCCAGGCGTCCAGCGCCGGCAACTTCGCACGCAGGACGGCTGCCTGGATCTCATCCATGCGGCTGTTCACGCCCCTTTCCGTATGGACGTACTTCTCGGCGGAGCCGTAGTTCCGCAAGCTGCGCAGCCGGGCGGCCAGGGCGGGATCCGACGTCGTGATCGCGCCGGCGTCGCCGAAGGCGCCGAGGTTCTTCCCCGGATAGAAGCTCCAGCAGGCCAGGTCGCCCCGCGCGCCGATCCGGTCACCCCTGTATCGCGCCCCGTGCGCCTGGGCAGCGTCCTCGACCACCGCCAGCCCCGCCTTTCGCGCTATCTCGTAGATCGGGTCGAGATCTGTCGGGTGGCCATAGAGATGCACCGGCATGATCGCACGGGTTCGGGGCGTGATGGCCGCCTGGATCTGTTGCACATCGATTCCGAAGCCGCCCGCTTCGGCGTCGACCGGCACGGGCTTGGCGCCGACCTGACTCACCGCCAGCCAGGTGGCGACGAAGGTATGGCCGGGAACAATGACCTCGTCGCCGGGTCCGACCCCCAGGGCGCGCAACGACAGGACAAGAGCGTCGAGACCATTGGCGACCCCGACGCAATCACCAGCGCCGACAAACCGGGCGTACTCCTCCTCGAAAGCGGCGAGTTCAGGGCCCAGGATATAGTAGCTCGACGAAAGCACACGGTTGACGGCTGTATCGATCGTCGCCTTCAGCTCCTGATAGGCGCCGCCAAGATCGAGAAAGGGGATCGGGGTCATCGCCTGGCGGCCGCGGAGAGGAAGGTGTCATAGTCCCGGATGTAGTCGTCTTCGTCGTACACCGCCGACGCCAGTACGAGGCAGATCGACGACGCCGAAAAGTTGTCCAGCTCGCGCCAGATCATCGGGCAGATATAGAGGCCTTGATCCGGTCGATCGAGGCGGATCGAGCGACGCCCCTTGCCGTCTTCAATGTGAACATCGAAGCCGCCACTAAGCGCAATCATGAATTGATGAAGGTTCTTGTGGGCATGGCCGCCACGCGCCTCGCCCTCGGGCACGCCGTAAAGGTAGTAGGCCCGCTCGAATGCAAACGGCGCATGCGCGCCATGCTCAACGACGGTCAGCTTCCCTCGGGGGTCCGAGAGAACCGGCAGGTCCACCAGGCGACATGTGGCAAGGCTCATTGGCTTCTCCAAACTGTCGTATCGCCCCGTCAGGACCGGTCGTGTGAAGGCCGCTCGGAGTATTCCCGATCCCGGTTGCCAGGCAGACCCGCAACCAAGCCGATGCCGAACGCCGTTGACCCGGTTAACCGAAGCTGAGACGCCGGCTGGAGCCTTACTTCGCCCACTCAGGCGAGGCAAGGCGAGCCTAGTCTGCGACGGCCGCAGTCGCGGTCGGAGCCTCGCCGCCCAGCCTTGAGCCGATGACGCGCGCGGGCACGCCCACCGCAACGGCGCCTGATGGCAGGGATCGCGTGACGACCGCCCCGGCGCCCACAACCGCGCCTCGGCCAATGCTGACGCCCTTCAGGACGACCGACTTCGAGCCAAGCCAGACATCGTCGCCAATGACGATGGGCGCGGTGGTGTACCCCTGCGCCCGCATGGGTCGGTCCGGGTCTCGCATGCCATGGTCCTGGTCCCTGACCGTGACATGTTCTGCGATCAGCGTGTCAGCGCCGATTTCCAGCGACTCCTGGGCGACCAGGACGGCACCTTCACCGATGAACCCGTCAGGGCCGACCCGAAGCCGCCCTCGCTTCGCCACCAGCACCGCGCCATTGCTGATCGACACGCGGTCGCCCAAAACGATCTGGCCGCCATCGGTCGCCTTGAGTGTGACGGAGGCGCCTATCGTTACGTCGCGCCCGATCTCGATACCGGGATACCGCCACGTCGCAAGGCTTCGCCGGCAGGCGCTGGCCGCCGACCGACCGACCTTGTCAAGCTGCCGCAAAACCTGCCCTAGCATCCCGCGACCGCCTGGCCCGAGACCACCTGCCGGAGGATCTGCCTGTAGGGCTCGATACAGAGCCTTTCCGAAAACCGCTCCTCGGCCATGCGTCTGGCTGCACTGGACATGGCGTGGACCTCCCCCGCCTCGCGGTCAGCGATATCGCGCATGGACGCGGCTACGGCGCTGGCTGACCGGACCGCGAACGCCAGACCCGTCACGCCCGGCTCGATGGCGTCGCGACAGCCTTCGACATCGCTGACCAGCGCGATACGCCCCATGCTCGCCGCCTCCAGAACCGTCCGCGGCATGCCCTCGCGGTAGCTCGGCAAGACCAGGCAGTCGGCCTCCGCCAGCAGGGGGCGCACGTCGGGCAGTTCGCCCACGTACTCGACGGAATCGGCGTAGCTTTGAACGACATCGACGGGCACACGGCCCGGACCGTCGGTCTCCGAAGGGCCGACGAGCAGGAAGCGCAGGTCGGGTCGCTCAGCCTTGAGCTCCCGCGCGGCCTCAAGATACTCGATGACACCCTTGTCGACGATCAGCCTCGCAATCATGACAAAGGTCCGCACCCGGCGGTCTACCGGCGCGAAGGCGAACCGCTGGGTGTCCACGCCCGATCCGGGCAACATCGCCGTTCGGCGGCCGGTCGCCAGCCGCAACTGGCGGAAAAGCTCAAGATCGGCCGGATTCTGAAAGAATGTGGTGTGAGCGCCGCCGTTGGACACGCCGTAGAGCCGCCGCAGCGCGCGATGCAGCGGCCGGTCGCTGAGGAATGCCGTCCCCAGCCCGGTGACGTTGGTCACGTAGGGTACATTGAACGGCCTGCACGCCAGCGCCACGGCAAGGTTTGCCTTGAACGTGAACGAGAAGGCGACATCGGGCCGGAACCGTCGCAGGGCCCTGTGGATGCTGGCGACTACCCGCATCTCGTGAATCGGGTCGACGCTTCGGAGCTTCCAGTCCAGCTCGACAACCTCGCAGCCCATGGCCGCCAGCTCCGCCGCGCCGCCGCCGCCCTGGCCGATGCACAGGACCTCTACGCCGTCCCTCAGGAACTGCTCGATCGTGCCCAGCCGGAAATTCCACAGGTAGCGCAGCGTATTGGCGCAGAATACAGCCCGCGCGCCGACTATACTTCTATCGGTCATACGACGACTCCCGCTGGCCTCCGCACTTGCATGGCTCCTGCCCTTCGTACAGCGAAAACGTGGGGCCATCATCCAGGGATGCCGCAGGCTTCGTCCGGGGCGAGACGGCGCCGCGACCGGAAACCGTGAGCGGATTGGCGTCCCGATCCGCTTTGTCGTGGCAGACAATCGGGCGATCGGCTCCAGGCTCGCACGCCGCCTGTTCCGGCTCTGGGCGAGGGGTGGCGGTCGGCGGACTCACGTCTGGCGCAGAACGCGCCGCCCGGAACTCGGAGGCCGGAGAACCTTCACAATGAATGAGTTGAACGCCGCACGGACCAATGGCAGACGTGCTCAACGATGGACACGCGTGGGGGGCGTTGAAGTGGCGCAGGGACGTCTCGGGGATCTTCAGCGGCGCTTGATCTTGGGCGCGATCTTCTTTTTGTCCGGCGGGGCCGCGCTGATCTATCAGGTCGGCTGGCAGCGCCTTCTCAGCGTTTACTATGGCGTTGGCGCCGTTTCCTCGTCCCTGATCGTATGCACGTTCATGTTCGGGCTGGGTATCGGCGGCCTTCTTGGCGGGCGCGTGGTGCGAAGCGGCAAGAGCATGCTGACCGCCTACGTTCTGATCGAACTCGGCATTGGTCTCTTCGGGATCATCAGCCTGCCGCTTCTGCTGGAACTCGGCCAACGGACCGCCGGGCAGAGCTACCTGTTTACCGCTGTCTATGTGACCTTGTTCCTGATTGTGCCGACAGTGCTCATGGGAATGACGCTTCCCATTATCGTGAGCATCCTCCAGCGGTACAACTCGAACGTTACGTCAAACATCTCGTACTATTATTTCATCAATACGCTGGGCGCCGCGGTGGGCGCCGTCGTTTGTAGCTATCTCCTGATCTCGTTTTTCGGAATTGGCGGCGCGATAGCAACGGCCGTGGCCGTCAACTTACTGTTGGCGGTGTCCCTCTTGCTCATCTCCCGTTCCCCCGAAGCGGAGTCCTCGCCAGTTCAGGCGCCGGACAGCAGCGCCGCCCCCGACCCGGCGACAGAGCCGCGGAGCGCCCGCTGGCAGTACATCGCCCTTGCGCTCCTGTTCATCAACGGCGCGATCGCCATCGGCTACCAGATCGTCTGGTATCGCGTCGTTGGCGCCCTGCTCAAGGACTCGTCCTATGTGTTCTCGACAACCCTGTCAGTGTATTTGCTCGGCATCGCGATCGGAAGTTATGTTGTCTATCGGTGGGTGAAGGCCACTGAATACAACCTTGTCTTCCGAAACTACGTTGTCCTGAACGCGCTTGTGTCCGTGTTCGCGGTCCTGTCATTCATCGCCCTGTACATCGTTGTGGATGTACCCGCCCTGTCCGGGATAATCGCGGCCTACCATCGCTTCGAGACCTTGCCGCTTCTGGGCGATCCCGGCACCGTCCGCGGCCTGGTGGTCCTCGCGGTGTCGGTCCTCATGACGCTTGTCTGGCCGATCATCCTGATTATCGCCTCGGCGATATGCATGGGCGCGGCCTTTCCGCTCGGCGTGTCCCTCGTCGGCAGTGACAAGGCCCCGGATACCTCGGCGGTCGGTCTGGGCTATGCCGCCACGATCGCCGGGAACACCGTCGGGGGCGCGCTGACATCATTCATGCTGCTGCCGGCCTTCAAGTCGGTGGGCGTCGTGCTCATTTTTCTGCTCCTGCAGGTCGCCTTCCTGTTTCTGCTGTCGCGCGGCGCTTTGGGTCCCAGGACGAACGCCCTGCGTATAGGCGCCATCGCGGCCGTCGCCGTATTGGCCTTGATCGCCCCGGGATCGGCCGCGTTCTATGAGCGCCTCCATCCTGAACACCCTGGGTCCCGGGTCCATTTCATTGAAGGGGTCGAGGGCGTGGTGCTGACCTTCGAGAAGGGCCAGAACGTCCGGACCTATATCAACGGCAGTTCCCACGGGGGACGGCCAGGTCCACTGTTCTCGTTCAATACCCTTGAAGCACTCAGCTACGCTCCGACGCCGAAGGAGGTGCTCCTCATCGGATATGGAACGGGTCAGACGCTCGACGGACTATTGCTGGATGAGCGCATTGAGCGAGTTACCGTGGTCGAGCTGAACAGGCTCGTGATCGAGAACTCAAGGCGGGTTGGCGAGCTTCGCGCCGGGCTCAACGACCCCAGGGTCAGGTTCGTTTTTGATGATGGACGGCGGTTCCTGGAGCGCGACCCCGCTCTGTACGATGTGATCCTGATGGACCCGCTTCGCAGTCGCAGCGCCTACAGCAACAACATTTATTCGCTGGAGTTCTTCACGCTGATCAATCAGCGGCTGAAGGAAGATGGCGCTCTGCTTGTCTGGAACGACGACAAGACAGGTGTCCTGGCCAGGACTGTCGCCACCGAGTTCGGCTTCGTTCAGTCCTACAAGAACTTCCTGATCGCCTCACCCACGCCGCGCCTGCGCAATCCGGCGACCTATGAGGCGCTCTTCGCGAAGCTGCCTGCATCGCTGTCAGCGCTCGTAGGCGCCATGGAATCGAAGCCTCTCTGCGGTCGCAGCGAGGTCCTCTCCGAGGCCGCCGGCATGCCCGTGACCCGTGATCTCAACCCGCGGCTGGAGTACTATGTGGGTACGCTGGCCTTTCATCAGGCCGGAGAGCGGGCCTGCTGGCGAAGCAAGTGATGCCCGTCCCTTTGGGTTGGCCGCATGACTGACGGTTGCGGCCGCGTCGCGGGAAATGGCGTCCGGGTCGGCGGTTCGCCCTGAGAGCTGGCGGTCGCTCAGCGAGCCGACGTGGCCAGCTCTATATCTCTTGCTGGGTCCGCGGCGCTCGGCTACCGATTGTCGCGGCCAAAAAACCTGACATTCGCACGGCGCGGCGGGTCAACTCGCTGCCCGGGACGATCCGCCCGAGACGTGTATCCGAAAGTAATCGAGCGAGATATGCAAGTTGAGCGCCTTGACATACCCGATGTACTGCTTCTGACACCAAGGCGCTTCCACGATGACCGTGGGTACTTTGCAGAAGTTTACAACGCCCGACAGTACGCCCTCAACGGCGTTGATGTGACCTTCATTCAGGACAACATGTCCCACTCGCGTGAAGCCGGCACGCTGCGGGGTCTCCATTATCAACGTCCACCGTTCGCCCAGGCCAAGCTCGTTTCAGTGGTCGCGGGTCGAGTGCTGGACGTCGCTGTCGACGCCCGTCGCGGTTCCCCGACCTACGGCAGGCATGTCGCACAGGAGCTGTCGGCGGAGCGCGGCGAACAGATGTTCGTGCCGGTCGGCTTCCTGCACGGCTTCCTCACCCTCGAACCGGACACCATCGTGACCTACAAGGTCGATGCATCCTATTCCGCAGCCGATGACGGGGCGGTTCGATGGGACACGCCGGACCTGGCCATCGCCTGGCCGCTGGAGGCGGCGCCGCTCCTTTCGGCTCGTGACGCTTCGGCGCCGACGTTCGGCGAGTTCGACACACCCTTTGTCTACAGCGCGGGAGCGGCATCGTGAAAATCCTGGTGACCGGAGGTGCTGGGTTCATCGGATCGGCCGTGGTGCGCGCAGCGCTTGCGCAGGGCCATCAGGTCACCGTCGTCGACAAGCTGACCTACTCCGGCAATCTGGCCAACCTGACCGAAGTGGCGGACCATCCGGGGTACGCGTTCGAGCGGGTCGACATCTGCGACCGGGCCGCTCTCAGCGAGGTCTTCGATCGCTACCAGCCTGACGCGGTCATGCATCTGGCGGCGGAGTCGCATGTCGACCGCTCGATCGACGGCCCGACCGTCTTCGTCCAGACCAATGTCATGGGCACGGCGGTGCTGCTGGAGGCGGTGCGCGGCTACCGCGCGGGCCTGTCGCCTGAAGCGGCGGCGGCCTTCGTCTTCCATCATGTCTCGACCGACGAGGTCTTCGGGGAGCTGGGCGAGACCGGCGCCTTCGACGAGACCACCCCCTATGCGCCCAGTTCGCCCTACTCGGCGTCCAAGGCCGCCTCCGACCTGCTGGTCCAGGCCTGGGGCCGCACCTTCGGCATTCCCTATGTGCTGACCAACTGCTCGAACAACTACGGGCCGCGGCAGTTTCCCGAGAAGCTGATCCCGGTGGTCGTGCTGGCGGCGCTGGAGGGACGGCCGATCCCCGTCTACGGCAAGGGCGCCAACGTCCGCGACTGGCTGCATGTGGAGGACCACGCCGAGGCCCTGCTGCTGGTGCTGGGCAAGGGCAGGCGCGGGGAAACCTACTGCATCGGCGGCGAGGCCGAACTGTCCAACCTCGACCTGGTCCGCCGGCTCTGCGCGATCATGGACGAGCTGAGGCCCGCCGGCGCCCCGCATGACCGGCTCATAACCTTCGTCACCGACCGGCCGGGCCATGACGCCCGCTACGCCATCGACATCTCCCGGATCCGGCGCGAGCTGGGCTGGAGTCCCGCCAGATCCCTGGACGAGGGGCTCGAGGCGACCGTGCGCTGGTACCTGGAGAGCGAGGCCTGGTGGGCGCCGCTGCGCAAGTCTGGCGCCGGGGCCAGCGAGAGGCTGGGCCTGGCTGTCGCCGGGACCTGACATGCGCGCCCTGCTCTTCGGACCGGGCGGCCAGCTCGGTCGCGAGCTTCTCGACCGCGCCCCGCGCCACGGCTTGACCATCACCACCGTCGACAGGGCGATGGCGGACCTGGCCGACGCCGATGCGGTCGCCGCGGCGGTCGAACAGGCCGACGTCGACATCGTCATCAACGCCGCCGCCTACACGGCCGTGGACCAGGCCGAGTCGGAGGAAGCGCTGGCCCATGCGGTCAACGCCGCAGCCCCGGGCGCCATGGCACGGG
>JBIKTU010000049.1:0-8568 GCA_044347965.1 Caulobacter sp. | reverse complement strand
GTGCTGGTTGACGCGGGCGTGGGCACGGCGTCGGACGCGACCATCGGCATGGAGCTGGGCTGCGACGGCATCCTGATGAACACCGCCATCGCCGAGGCGAAGGACCCGATCCGCATGGCCGTGGCCATGAAGCACGCCGTCATCGCGGGGCGGGAAGCCTACCTCGCCGGCCGCATGCCGCGCCGGATGTACGCTGATCCGAGCTCGCCGCTGGCCGGGCTTATCTAGGGGGCGGGGGCCAGCGCACGAGCGACCGCTTCCGGTTCGCGGGCGATAACGATGAGATAGGCCCGTGTCGCGGCATCAGGCGCCTTGCGGCCCTGTTCCCAGTCGCGGAGCGTGCCGATCGGGATCTTGAATCGCTCGGCGAAAGCTTCCTGGGAAAGCTTCAGCGCGCGACGGATGATGCGAACGCGCGGAGTCGAGCGCATCCGCTTCGCGTCTTCTGCGGTCAGTGGCCGTGCGTCCGGATCATCGCGGGCAGCCGCCTCTATGGCTTCGTCCGACCAGTCGGAGGGATGCAGCCGGTCGTCTGCGGTCTGGCTAAACGTCCTGGTCATGATAGAGCCGCCTTTCCTGCGCGGTCGCGAAGCGCGCGGAGATGATCCGGATCCTCTCCGCGCGCGCTGTCCAGCTAACCGATAGCAACCTCCCATCGACGAGAGCGGTGGTCGCAAATCGATCCTCCCGGTAGTTCATCCGATCATCCAGTCTTTCGAACGCGAAGGGGTCATCGAAGACCCGGCGAGCGGTGAAAAACGAAACGCCGTGCCGCGCCAGATTGGCGGCGGCCTTCGAGTCATCCCATTCGAAGTCGTCATCGCGCACAGTATGCGGCTTAGCCGTAGTATTTGCAACGAAGGCATACACGCTACGATAGACTTCTCCCTCTGTCACGCGCCGACGCCGGCGGTTGTGAACCCTGCCCCGCGCGGCTAGCGTCCATCGCTGCACAGGGGATCGTCATGCGTCGCAAGCTGTTGTTCGGAACGTCCCTGGCGGCGATGGCGGTCCTCTTCGCCGGACCGTCCTGGACGCGCGACGAGGCGGTCCTCGACCCGCTGGCCATCTCCACCGTCTGCGGCAGCGAGGCGGCCAGCGCCCGGCCGACCGCGGACGCCAGGGTCGAGCCGCCGAAGATGCTGGCGGGCTACGGCAACGGGTCCATGGTCATCACCACGACCAGCCCCGAGGCCCAGCGCTGGTTCGACCATGGCCTGCGGCTGGCCCAGGCCTTCCAGCACGCGCCGGCCAAGGCGGCGTTCGCGGAGGCGGCGCGGCTCGACCCGGCCTGCGCCATGTGCGCCTGGGGTCAGGCCTGGGCCGACGGGCCGACGATCAACTACGACATCAGCGGCGCGGAGAAGAAGGCGGCGCTGAAACATGCGCTGCGGGCCCAGGTGCTCGCGACCGCCGGACAGGAGAAGGAGCGGCTGCTGATCGCCGCCGTCGTCCGTCGCTACGCGTCGGGCGAGAAGGCCTGGGCGAAGGCCCTTGCGGATCTTGTGACGCGCTACCCGACGGACGACGCCATCGGCGTATTGGCCGCCGACGCGCAGATGACCGGCTTCAGCGACGCCGGCGCGAAGCGGGCCGTCGGGCTGCTGGAGACAGTTCTGGCTCGCAACCCCGACCACACCGGCGCGATCCACTTCTACATCCACGCCACCGAGTGGGCCGAGGTCCCGGCCAGGGCCGTTCCCTACGCTGATCGGCTCAGGGGCCTGGCTCCGGCGGCCAGCCATCTGATCCACATGCCCTCCCACACATGGTACCGCGTCGGCCGCTACCGTGACGCGGCGTTGGCGAACCTGGCGGCCATCGAGGCGGACCGCGTCTGGATCGGCCAGACAGGCTGGGACAAGCCGGACTGGGAGATTCCCTACTTCGGCCACAACGTCCACTTCGCCCTGGGCGGGGCGATGATGGCGGGCGAGGCGTCGGCGGCGCTGACCATCGCGGACCGCTTCGCCGGTCTGCCGGCCGAAAGGCTAGACATGCCCTGGATGCAGTTGATCGCCGGCTCGGCCTGGTTCGCCCGGGGGCGTTACGAGGACCCGGACAAGGTGCTGGCCATTGCCGCGCCGGCCGCGAAGCACGCCTTCATGGGCGCCATGCGCCACTATGGCCGGGGAGAGGCCCTGGCCCGCAAGGGCGACGCGGCCGGGGTTCGCGCCGAGGCGCTCGCCATCAAGCCCGCGGGCGACAGGCTTCTGGCCACCCAGGCCTACATCGCCCGCGAGGTCCTGCTGGGCCGGGCGGCGATGATCGAGGGCCGCTACGCCCTCGCCGGCAAGCACTTCCGAAAGGCCGCCGAACGGCAGGAGAAGGTGTTCGGCGACGGGGGCGATCCGCCGATCTGGTGGTACCCGGTGCGCCGCAGCCTGGCCGCCGCGCTTCTGGCCGAGGGGCAGGCTGTCCCGGCGCTGGGGCAGGCGAGGGCGGTGCTGGCCAGGTGGCCGGACGATCCGTTGAGCCTCGTCGTAGCCGCCAGGGCGGAGGAGAGTCTGGGCGAATCGTCATTCGCCACCCGCGACCTTGCGACGGCCCGGGCCGGCTGGGCCGGCGAGGACCTGGTGAAGGTCTCGCTGACCCTGATCTGAGACCGGCGCCTTGCCCGGCCGATCCTAGGTCGTCTTGTTCTTGCGGCGCAACTCGGCGGCGATTGCGGCCTTGAGGGACGCGGGGTCGGCGCCATGGACGACGCTTTCGCCGACGACGAAGGCGGGGGTGCCGTCGATGCCCATTTCCGAAGCCAGGCCCTGCACATCGCGCAGATAGGTCTGTCGCCCGGCGTCGGCCATGGCCGCCCGCGCCGTGGCGGGGCTGATTCCGTGCGCCGTCAGGATGCGGTCCACGGCGGCGTCGTTCAGAGGCTTGGTGGTCATCAGGGCGTTGTGGATCGACGAGAACTGGGCCTGGGTCCGGGCCAGGGAGGCGGCGGCCGCGGCGTATTCGCTGGCCGCGCCGAAGATCACCATGTCCTTGAAGACGAAGCGGACATTCGGCTGGGTGCGCGCCATCTCCAGGATCTCGGGGGCGATCACCTTGCAGTAGCCGCAGTTGTAATCGAAGAACTGCACCACCGTGACATCGCCGTCCGGATTGAGGACATGGTCTCGGGCGTCGCGCTCCAGCTTGTTCCGGTTTCGACCGACGCTGGCCTTGGCCTTCTCGGCCCGCTCGGCCTGCTGCTTGGCTTCCAGCGCCTGTGACACCTCGACGAGGACTTCCGGGTTTTCAAGAAGATAGGCGCGCACCTTCGCGCCGAATTCCGGCTCGACCTTCGGCTGGCCGCAGGCAGCGAGCATGAGAGATAGCGCGGAAATGATCAGAAGACGCATTCGTACGGGATCCTGGAGGTTCAGCCGCCGCTGGCCTCGCGCGACAAGGCGCGCATGTCCTGGTCGGAGGGGTCGGAGGCCATGACGATATCCGTGGCGCGCACCCAGTCGGTGCTCGAGCGATCAAGCAACTGGCGGGCGCGAATGGCGAAGGCGCGGGATTCGTTCAGCGCGCCATAGGCGTAGTAGCGTTCGGCGGTGGCCAGCCGGGCCAGACCCTCATCCCCGCGCCGGTCATAGGCCACGGCCAGCAGCCGCCAGGCCTCGGGATTGTCGTGCTCGAGCAGGGTCACGCGCTTGAGCTCGGCGATGCCCTCGTCGCGTTTCTTCGGGTCGTCCAGATTGACCAGGGTCTGGCCAAGGTTGATCCGCAGCAGCGGCGCGTCCGGCTTCAGCTCCACGGATCGGCGCTGGGGGGCCTCGGCCTCGGCGATGCGACCATAGTCGAACAGGATCTGGCCCTTCAGCTCCCAGAAATAGGGATTCTCGGGCTGGTCCAGCAGCAGGCCGTCGAGGATCTTCAGCGCCCGGTCCGGCTCCTTGGACTGGTAGTAGGCGATCGAACGGGCGTAGCGGGCCGGGATGCCGGGGTCGCTTTCCTTGTACCGGACCAGGGCCGCCGACGGGTTCATGAACCCGTCGATCTTCGCCTTCATCATCTCGAATTCCGCGATCTCCGCAGGCGTATCCTTGACCGCGTAGTGCTTCTGGGTCGTGACGCGGGTGCGCAGCAGCTCGATCCGCTGGGACGAAAGCGGGTGACTGCGGAAGTAGGGGAAGCGCCGGGCCTCGGCGAAGACCTCCTGGTAGCGGAACTTGTCGAAAAACTCGACGAGTCCGGCCGCCGACTGGCCTGTCTTCTCCAGAAAGCCGACGGCGGCCTGGTCGGCGCGGCTTTCCTGCTCCCGGCTGTAGCCCAGGGCGCCGAGTGTTCCCATCTGACCGGAGCTGGCCATGACCATCGCCCCGGCGTCCGGCGCCCCGGCCATCATCGCCAGCAGGCCCAGTCCCATGGTCAGCAGCATCGGCCGCAGCCCGGCCCGTGTCAGCTCGCCCGATCGGATCGGGTGGCCGCCGGCGATATGCCCGGCCTCGTGGGCGATGACGCCCTTGAGCTCGTTGGGTGTGGCGGCCTCGAGAATGAGGCCGGTGTTCAGCCCCATCTGCTGACCCTGGGTCGCGAACGCGTTCAGCGAGTTGTCCCCGACCAGCAGGATACGGACATCCTTGGGGTTGAGGCCGGCGGCGGCGAAGATCGGGTCGGACTGCCTGTGCAGGATTTCCTCGATCTCCGTGTCTCGCAGCAGCGTCGGACCCCGCCCCGATTGCGCCCAGGCCTGGGCGATCGGGGTCAGGGTCATCGCCGCCAGCGCAAGCGCGCTGACGACGGTGCGGAACGGTCGCAAACTGGTCCGGCTGGAGGTCATGCCTCGGTGTTCTCCGGTTCGCGCCCCCGCGCTTGACCTCAAAGTGTAATCACCGATCAGCCGCGGCGCCACCAGCCACGCTTGGGCTTTTCGGGCGGGGCGACGATTTCGGCCGGATCGGGCGTGACGGCGACCGGTTCCGGCGCCGCCTCGACCACGGCTTCGATGATCGGCGCCGGCTCAGGCTCGGGTTCGGCTACGACCGGTTCCGGAGCGGCTTCGACGACGGCCGGTGTTTCGGCGACAGCCTCGACCTCGACCTCGTCGGCCTTGGCGACCTTGGGCTTGCGCGCCCGGCGCGGCTTCTTGGCGGGAGCCTCGTCGGTGGCGGGCAGCTCGACCCAGATGTCGTCGGCAGGCGCCGCAACGGCCACCGGCGCGTCAGCATCGTAGGCCTCGACGGCCTCGGCGATCACCTCATCCGCCACGGCGTCGATCTCGACACCGGTCGAGACCGCCTCGGCTCGCGGACCGCGATCACGGCCACGACCTCTGCCCCGTCCGCGACCACGGCCGCGTTCGCCGCGCTCTTCCCCGGCGGCATCGACGACCGGGGCCGGCGTTGGCTCCGCGCGTTCGGTTCGTTCAGGGCGCTCGGCGCGCGGGGCCTGGCCGCCGCCCTCGGCCAAGACCGCCGGGTCATGCCAGACGAAGGGATCATCCCCGAACGGCACGCGCGGGCGGGTCCAGGAGAAGCCGTCCTGCGGCCGCGAGTCGTCACGCATGCGGCGACCGCCGCGGCGACCGCGCCGGCGACGACGCTGGTTGGCTTCTTCCTCGGTCTCGGTTTCGCCCTCGGCGAGTTCGCGCTCGGGCAGGTCGGCAGAGGCTTCGAGTTCCCCCTCGTCACGACGTCCGCCCCGGCGGCGACGGTTGCGGCGGCCCCGGCCGCGGCGATCAGCCTCATCGCGCGCCCCGGCGCCTTCGCCGTCCTCGGAGGCCGGAGCGTCGTCGCCGTCGTCTTCGTCCTCGGCTTCGGAAGCGGCGTCCTCGTCCTCGTCTTCGTCCTCTTCGTCTTCCTCGATCTCGTCAACGAAGTCGTCGTCGTCATCGGGCGCGTAGGCGACGGCCGGCGTCACATAGATTTCAGGCGCATGCAGCGAGTGCTCGCCGCTGGCGGTGCGCTCGATCTCGTGATCGGCCTGGCCCAGCGTCTGGTCGATCAGCACCGTGACGAACAGATGATGGGTCTGGTGCACGCGGGTCAGGTAACCGCGCTTTTCGTTGAGGATGTAGAGGCCGACGGCCGGCGAGACCTTCAGCGTCACCTCGCCGCCGCCCTGCAGCGCCTCGAGCTCAACGGCCCGCAGCGCGGCCAGCGCGGCCGACTCGGTCGACCGCACGCGGCCGGTGCCCTGGCAGTGCTCGCAGACGTGGGTGGTGCCTTCCAGCACACCCGAACGGCGGCGCTGGCGGCTGATCTCCATCAGGCCAAAGCCGCTGATCTTGCCCATCTGGATGCGGGCGCGGTCGTCCTTGAGGGCGTCCTTCAGCTTCTTCTCGACAGCCCGGTTGTTCTTCGACTCATCCATGTCGATGAAGTCGATGACGATCAGGCCGGCCAGATCGCGCAGGCGCAGCTGCCGGGCGGCTTCCTCGGCCGCTTCCATGTTGGTCTTCAGCGCCGTGGCCTCGACGTTGCGCTCACGCGTCGACTTGCCGGAGTTGACGTCGATGGCGACCAGGGCCTCGGTCTGGTTGATCACCAGATAGCCGCCGGACTTGAGCGGCACGGTCGGGGTGTAGATCTGGGACAGATGCCCCTCGACCTTGTGGGCGACGAACAGGGGTGTGGCCTCGCGGTAGGCCTGAACCTTCCTTGCGTGGGCCGGCATCAGCATGCGCATGAAGTCGCGGGCGTCCTTGTAGCCGCGCTCGCCCTCGACCCAGACCGCGTCGATGTCCTTGTCGAACAGGTCGCGGATGGTGCGTTTGACCAGATCCTCTTCCTCATAGATCAGCGCGGGCGCGATCGAATGGAGGGTTGTCTCCCGGATATTCTCCCAGGCGCGCAGCAGGTAGTCGTAGTCGCGCTTGATCTCGGTCTTGGTCCGCTTTGCGCCGGCCGTGCGGACGATCAGGCCCATGCCCTTGGGCACGTCCAGGCTCTGGACGATGGTCTTCAGCTTCCTGCGGTCGGTCGCGGTGGTGATCTTGCGGCTGATGCCGCCGCCGCGGGCGGTGTTGGGCATCAGCACGCCGTAGCGGCCGGCCAGCGACAGGTAGGTGGTCAGGGCCGCGCCCTTGTTGCCGCGCTCTTCCTTGACGACCTGGACCAGCATGATCTGGCGGCGCCGGATCACGTCCTGGATCTTGTAGTTCTTCATCAGCCGGCGACGGCGGCGGGCCAGCTCCTCCTCGACGACGTCGTCCTCGTCGTCCGAACCGCCGGCGCTGTCGTCCTCGTCCTCGTCGCCCTCCGAAACAGGGGCGGCGTTACGCGAACGGCCGCGGCTGGACACCGGCTCGTCATCTTCCTCGGCCTGGGCGCGCAGCAGGGCTTCGCGGTCGGCGAGGGGGATCTGATAGTAGTCGGGGTGGATTTCGTTGAAGGCCAGGAAGCCGTGGCGGTTGCCGCCATACTCGATGAAGGCGGCCTGGAGGCTGGGCTCCACCCGCGTCACCTTGGCCAGATAGATGTTCCCGCGAAGCTGTTTCTTGGACTGGCTTTCGAAGTCGAATTCTTCAATTCGGGTTCCGTCGACGACCACGACCCGGGTTTCTTCGGGGTGGGCCGCGTCGATAAGCATTTTCTTGGTCATTGAATCTGTCTCCCCGGCGCGCAGCGGAGCCTTGGCCCGGTCGCCGGTCTGTGGTGGAGGCGCGCTCCGCGCGGCCGACCGACGCGTCGCAAGCGGCGATGCGAAGGGGCGAATGCCAGGCCGGGGCGTATGCGCTGCCCATAAGGTTGTTCCCTGTCGCGCAATGATTTGCGCGGGATCGGATGGTGCGTCATCGCCGCGAGGCGAGGGCCGGACGCGCGGCCTCTACAGTTCGTGCGCGGAGACTCCTCGTCATCGCGAGGTCGGCGCGCAGCGGGGACATTAGCCCCATCCACACGCAAAAGGAAAGCGCCGCGCCGCGTTTGAGAAGCCTTAACCAATTCGATACGCGCCTTACGCGATAATGCCGGCCTATCGCGAAGCGGTGAGTTGAGGCTGTAGAATGCGGGCGTTCAGAGCCGGCGGATTCCTGGCGGGCTGGAAGGGCATCGTTGTCCTCGCCGGTCTGACTCTGTCGGGATTCGGCGTCGCCGCCGTCGCACAGGGAGCCCCGGCGCCTGGTCTTCTCAAGGTCCGGCTGGGTGGCGACCAGATCGAGACCAGGGTTGTCGTCGATCTTGACCGTTCGGTGGTCGGCAAACTGGTGTCCGACGGCGCCGACGGCAGGATTGTCGTGTCCCTGCCGCGGATCGATGCGCCGTCCAACCTGCGGGGCTCGGGCCAGGGACTGGTCCGTCGCTGGCATGTCGAGCGCGCGGGCGGCTCGGCCCGGCTCAATCTCGAACTGTCCCGCGACGCCCAGGTGCATCGCCGGTTTCTGCTGCCCCCCGGCGACGGGGTGAAGGCCTATCGGTATGTCATCGACCTGAAGGCCGGCCCTGGCGCCGGACCGGCCCTGCGGCCTCCGGCGGCGCGGGCCATGACGGCCGTCGTCACCCGTGCTCCGGCGCGCAAGGGGCCAAGGGTCGTGGTCATCGACGCCGGTCACGGCGGCCGGGACCCCGGAGCCATCGGAAGCCGCAGCCACGAGAAGGACATCACCCTGGCCGCGGCCATGGCGCTGAAGGCCCGGCT
>JBIKTU010000048.1:0-8644 GCA_044347965.1 Caulobacter sp. | reverse complement strand
CCCGACCGCGGTCGCGGCGCGGGCCGCGGGGTCCACGATCGTCACGGTCACGACCGCCGCCTTCGCCGGCCGGGCCGGATTCGGTGGCCAGACGCTTGTCCAGCGCCATCGGGTCGTGTTCCAGCACCTCGCCTTTGAAGATCCAGGTCTTCACGCCGATGATGCCGTAGGTGGTCTTGGCTTCCGCGAAGCCGTAGTCGATGTCCGCGCGCAGGGTGTGCAGCGGCACGCGACCTTCGCGATACCATTCCATGCGGGCGATTTCAGCGCCGCCCAGACGACCCGACACGTTGATCCGAACGCCCTTGGCGCCCAGACGCATGGTCGACTGCATGGTGCGCTTCATGGCGCGACGGAAGGCGACGCGGCGCTCGAGCTGCTGGGCGATGTTCTCGGCCACCAGCTGGGCGTCGGTCTCGGGCTTGCGGACTTCGACGATGTTCAGGTGAACCTCGCCGTCGGTCATCGCCGACAGATCCTTGCGGAGCTTGTCGATGTCGGCGCCCTTCTTGCCGATGATCACGCCGGGGCGCGCGGCATAGATGGTCACGCGGCACTTCTTGTGCGGACGCTCGATCACGATGCGCGAGATGCCGGCCGCGCCCAGGCGCTTCTTCAGCTCCTTGCGGACCTTGATGTCTTCGTGCAGCAGGCGACCGTAGTCCTTGCCGTCGGCGAACCAGCGGCTGTCCCACGTGCGGTTGATGCCGAGCCGAAGCCCGACCGGATTGACTTTCTGACCCATCAGGCGGCCTCACCCAGTTCGCGGACCACGATGGTGATCTCGCTGAACGGCTTCTCGATGCGCGAAGACCGGCCGCGGGCGCGGGCCGAAAAACGCTTCATAATCAGGTTCTTGCCCACGAACGCTTCGGCGACGACCAGGGAGTCGATGTCGAGGTTGTGGTTGTTCTCGGCGTTCGAGATGGCGCTGTAGAGCGCCTTGCGGACGTCCTTGGCGATGCGCTTGTGGCTGAACTCGAGTTCGTTCAGCGCACGCTGCACCTTCAGGCCGCGGATCGACTGGGCCACGAGGTTCAGCTTCCGGGCCGAGGTGCGCAGGGTGCGCAGCTTGGCCTGGACTTCGGTCACGGGCAGTCGACGTTCGGTCTTGGACTTGCTCATGGCCTACTTCCTCTTGGCTTTCTTGTCCGCCGCGTGGCCCGGGAAGTTACGGGTCGGGGCGAACTCGCCGAGCTTGTGGCCGACCATGTCTTCCGACACGGACACGGGCACATGCTTGAGACCATTGTGCACGCCGAAGGTCAGGCCGACGAACTGCGGCATGATCGTCGAACGACGCGACCAGGTCTTGATGACATCCTTGCGGCCGCTGCCTTGAGCGGTTTCTGCCTTCTTCAGCAGATAACCGTCGACGAACGGGCCCTTCCAGACTGAGCGGGTCATGGCTTAACGGCCCTTCTTCGCTTTGTGGCGCGACCGGATAATGAACTTATCCGTGGCCTTGTTGCTGCGGGTCTTGGCGCCCTTGGTCGGCTTGCCGGCCGGGGTCACCGGGTGACGGCCGCCCGAGGTGCGGCCTTCACCGCCGCCGTGCGGGTGGTCGACCGGGTTCATGGCGACGCCGCGAACGTGCGGACGGAAGCCCATGTGGCGGACGCGGCCAGCCTTGCCCAGAACCTGGTTCATGTGATCCGGGTTCGAGACGGCGCCGACCGTGGCCATGCAGCTGTCCTGCACCATGCGCAGTTCGCCGGAGCCGAGACGGATCTGGGCGTAGCCCCCGTCACGGCCCACGAGTTGGGCGTAGGCGCCGGCCGAGCGGGCGATCTGGCCGCCCTTCATGGGCTTCAGCTCGACGTTGTGCACAATCGTACCGATCGGCAGACCGCTCAGCGGGGCGGCGTTGCCCGGCTTCACGTCGACCTTTTCGGAGGCGATGATCGTGTCGCCGGCCTTCAGGCGTTGCGGGGCCAGGATGTAGGCCAGCTCGCCGTCTTCGTACTTGATCAGTGCGATGAAGGCGGTGCGGTTCGGGTCGTACTCGAGACGCTCGACCGTAGCCGGAACGTTCCACTTGCGACGCTTGAAGTCGACCAGGCGGTAGAGGCGCTTGGCGCCGCCGCCACGGAAACGGACCGCGATACGGCCGTTGCCGCCGCGACCGCCCGACTTGGTCAGGCCCTCGACGAGCGCCTTGACCGGCTTGCCCTTGTGGAGCTCGCTGCGGTCGACCAGGACCAGGCCGCGACGGCCCGGGGAGGTCGGATTGAATTGCTTCAGAGCCATCTGTCTCTAGAGCCCCGTGGTGATGTCGATCGACTGGCCGTCGGCCAGCGTCACGATCGCTTTCTTGACGTCGGAACGACGACCCGGGCGACCACGGAAGCGCTTGGTCTTGCCCTTGACGTTGAGGGTGTTGACCTTGGTCACGGTGACCTTGAACAGCGCTTCGACCGCCGAGGCGATCTCGTCCTTCGTGGCGTCATCCGCGACCTGGAACACGACCTTGTTCTGCTCAGACAGAATGGTCGCCTTTTCCGTGATCACGGGGGCCAGAATGGTGTCGTAATGGCGAGCGGTTGCGGACATTACGCGGCTTCCTTCTCAGCGAAACGGGCCGAGATGCCCTCGATGGCCGACTTGGTCAGGACCAGGGTCCCGCGGCGCAGCACGTCGTAGACGTTCAGGCCGGCGTTCGGCAGCACATCGATGTTCGGAATGTTGCGGGCGGCCAGCTTGAAGTTGGCGTCCACTTCCGGACCGGCGATGATCAGGGCGTTCTTCAGACCGATGTTGTCGAAGGTGGCGCGCAGGGCGGCCGTCTTCGGCTCCGTCAGTTCCGCGGCGTCGAGGACGACAAGCGAGCCGGCCTTGGCCTTGGAAGACAGCGCATGGCGCAGGGCCAGGGCGCGGATCTTCTTGTTCAGGCCAAACTCGTGGCTGCGGACGACCGGGCCGTGGGCCTTGGCGCCGCCGACGAACTGGGCCGCACGGCGCGAGCCGTGACGGGCGCCGCCGGTGCCCTTCTGCTTGTACATCTTCTTGCCCGTACGAGAGACCTCGTTGCGGACCTGGATCTTGTGGTTCCCGGAGCGGCGCTTGGCCAGCTGCCAGGTGACGACGCGCTGAAGGATGTCCCCGCGGATCTCGTCGATGCCGAAGATGGCGTCGTCGAGATCGACCGAACCGGCCTTCGCGCCGTCAAGCTTGATGACGTCGAGTTTCATTATTCAGCGCCCTCTTGCGTCGCTTCGGCAGCCGGAGCGTCCGTCGCGGGGGCTTCCTCGACCGCCGGAGCGGCGACCGGCGCCTGGCCGGCCTTGCGGAAGGCGCCCGGGCGCGGCAGGTCGGCCGGAGCGGCCTTCTTGATCGCGTCGCGGACCTTCACGAAGGAACCCTCGGCGCCCGGAACGGCGCCCTTGATCAGGATGAGGCCGCGCTCGACGTCCACCTTCCAGACCGTGAGGTTCATGGTGGTGACGGTTTCCTGACCCAGGTGACCGGCCATCTTCTTGCCCGGGAAGGTGCGGCCCGGATCCTGACGGTTACCCGTGGAGCCGTGCGCCCGGTGCGAGACCGAGACACCGTGGGTGGCGCGCATGCCGCCGAAGTTCCAGCGCTTCATGGCGCCGGCGAAGCCCTTGCCGACGGTGACGCCCTGGATGTCGACCTTCTGGCCGGCCAGGAAGTGATCGGCGGTGAGCTCGGCGCCCACGTCGATCAGCGCGCCTTCTTCAACGCGGAACTCGGCGACGACGCGACGGGGCTCGACCTGGGCCTTGGCGAAGTGGCCACGCATCGCGTTGGGCGTGTTCTTGGGCTTCTTGGCGCCGGCGCCGAGCTGGAGGGCGGTGTAGCCATCCTTCTCGACCGTGCGCTGGGCGGTGACGACACAGCCTTCGAGGCTGAGCACCGTCACCGGAACGTGCTGGCCGGTTTCATCGAAGAAGCGGGTCATGCCCAGCTTCTTGGCGAGGACGCCGGTGCGTTGTGCGGGGAGAGTCATTTTAGTGTCGGCTCCCTACAGCTTGATCTCGACATCGACGCCGGCCGACAGGTCGAGCTTCATCAGCGCGTCCACGGTCTGCGGGGTCGGGTCGACGATATCCAGCACGCGCTTGTGCGTGCGGATCTCGAACTGTTCGCGCGACTTCTTGTCGACGTGCGGCGAACGGTTGACGGTGAATTTCTCAATGAGCGTGGGCAGGGGGATCGGCCCCCTGACGGTGGCGCCCGTGCGCTTGGCCGTGTTCACGATCTCGCGTGTGGAATGATCCAGCACGCGGTGATCGAAGGCCTTGAGCCGGATGCGGATGTTCTGACGATCCATATCGCTCGTGTTTCCCAAAGGGCTCCCAGAAGGGCGGCGCCCGCGTGCCTAGACATTTCAAAGACCAACCCGGGCAACCCGCCCCTTGCGAGGGAAAGAAGCCCGGACACGCGACGTCCGCAAAACGAATGTGGCCCACGCGGACATCCGCGAGGACCTGGTCCCCGACCGCGGCAGTCCTTTAAGGGAAGCCATAGGTCGGTTCGTTCCGCGGGCCGCGTCTGCACCGAAGTGCACAGCCGGTCCAACAGAGGCGCGGTCTTTACGTCAGCGACTCGGGAAGGTCAAGCGCGGTAACCCACGACCGTGCGGATTAGCTGTTCGGGCCGCCGCGATTAATTCGCATCCATGTTCGCGCCCTGCCCTTGCGGCAGCCGAGCCGCCGCCATACCTGCCGCTCCCCGATCGGCCGAAGACGCCGACGGCTCATTCACAAGGGGATACCCACCTATGAAACTCCGTATGTTCGCCACGGCCGCCGTTGTCGCCGCCGCCCTCTCCACCCCCGCCCTCGCCCAGGTCGCAACCGGCTCGGTCGGCGTCAGCGCCTCGCAGACGGACGTCGAGGTCGGCGGACTCGAAGGCGACGGCCAGGCCTACGCCATCGACGGCTCGGTCGCCCTCAAGGCGGCGGACGGCTGGACGGTCACCCTGCAGGGCAACGCCGGCACGACCGACGGCGACCTGGGTGAGGATGAATCCTTCGCCATCGGCGCGGGCCTGACCTACGCCGGCGACAACTGGCGCGTTGGCCCGACCGTCTCCTACGCCGACCTCGACGGCGAAGGTCAATGGACCGCCGGCGCGGTCGCGCAGAAGTACTTCGACACCGTCACCCTGTCGGGCGCCGTCAACTACGCCAGCATCGACGACATCGACGCCGACGTCTGGTCGCTTGGCGGCGAGCTCCGCTACTTCGTCACCGACAACTTCCGCGTCGACGGCGGCGTGACCTGGGCCGTGGCCAAGGTCCCGGGTTCGGACGTCAACGGCTGGAACGTCGGCGTCGATGCCGAATACCAGTTCGCCGGCACGCCCTGGAGCCTGACGGGCGGTTACTCGCACGCCAAGGTCGAGGACGCGGACCTGAGCTCCGACACCTTCACCGTCGGCTTCCGCTACGCCTTCGGCGGCGATCTCAAGGCCCGCGACCGTTCGGGCGCGGACCTTGGCGCCGGCGGCAACCCGTTCGCCTCGGGCCTTTAGGACCCTGGGAGACGCGGTCGCCGCCCGGCGGCCGTGTCTTTCGCCTGGCCTGTTCCCGCCCTCCCCCGGAGGATACAGGGCATGAGAAAGAGCCCCGGAGCTTCGGCTCCGGGGCTTTGTTTTTGGCGACTTGCGGCAAGGCGGCGGAACCCCGTCAGCCAGGCGCCCTTGGAGGGACAGCGCCGGGGCGACGGCGGGCGAACCCGCGCCCGGACCGGTCATGAACGACGAAGACACGACAGGTCCGTGGAGTTCCGCTCACAGCTACCCTAGGCGCGCCCGGACGCGGCCCCATCCCCTGTTCGGGGGGGGCGATGCGCCCGCCTCAGTCCCGAGCGTCGATGGTGAACGGGCCGACCCGGACCTCGCCGGAGCCGACAACGCGCTTCTCCACCGCGCCCCTGACGCTGGCCACCTGGATGTCGCCCGATCCGGCGATACGGGCGTTGACGCTCTCCGCCGCTCCGGCGAACTGGACCTGGCCCGAGCCGGCGATGTTGACCGACACCACCCCGGCGCGACCGCCGCGGATCAGGACATCGCCCGCGCCGGCGACGTCGATATCGACGTCACCGTTCACCGAGGCCACGTCCGCGTCGCCCGATCCCACGGTCCGGAGCGTCAGCGCGCCGCCGATCGGACCCGACACAAGGTCCCCCGCCCCGGCGATGCTGGCCTCCAGCTTGCCGCGCACGCCCCTGGTGGCGACATCACCCGAGCCGGCGATCCTGATCTCGGCCGCGCCGGCGCTTCCCGCCTTCACGTCGCCCGAGCCGGCCAGATTGACGCTGAGCGCACCCGCGACGTTGGCCACGGTCCAGTCGCCGCAGCCGGCGTTGGAGAGGGTGAGCGAGGCGCTGCGGCCGACACTGCCGAACACCGCGCCGCCGGCGCTGACCCTGGCGTCCCTGGGGACCTGGATCACGACCTGCGGCATGTCCTGCCAGGCGATCTCGCCGACGCCGGACACATCGACGCTGGCCGCGCCGTTCACCGCGCGGCAATTGCGGATCCGGCCCTTGCCGAACGGACCGTCCAGATCGCCGTCGACGATGGTCCTGTCACCGTCGACCCGGACGGTCAGCGGCAGCGAGGCGTTGGTGGTCCTGAACGACACCTTCACGTCGGACCGGGCCTCGGGAACGATCACCACGCGGGCGACCGCGTCCCTGATCTCGACCTTCGCCTCGGCGGCCGATGCGGCGCCCGCCGTCAGAAACGCCGCGCTCGCGACGCCGAAAGCCAGAAGTGCGCGCATTGATCATCTCCCCGAATGCGTGATGGGGAGACGCTAGGTCCGCCAGACCGCCGGGGCAGCTTAATTCGCGGTCATGACAGAGGCTTCATGTACCGGGGCGGCCTACGCCGCCGCGCGCTTGTCGGCTCCGAGTTCGAAGCTGCGCTCGTAGTCCTTGATCCTGTTCTCGACCAGGTTGGCCTTCTTCATGGCCAGGGAGGCGGCCCACAGGGCGGCGCGGGCGGCCATGGGGGTGGCGGCCATCGGGGCCGGCGTGACGCCCCAACGGCGGCGCATCACCCCGTTGGCGTAGTGTGCGCCGCGCGTCATCCGCGTGTCCCAGGTCTGGAAGTCCAGCGACACCGAGACATTGAACACCTCCAGGTTCTCGACCCGGTGCGGCGCGTAGAGGGGCCAGGTCAGGGCCTGGCCGGCCTCCAGGTCGAAGATCCGGGCGTCAGCGTCGTACGCCTTGCGGTAAGTCAGCTCCTCGGTCGTCGTGCGCATGATCACCTGCTCCATCTCGGCCTGGGGCAGATGGGTCTCGTCGGGCGGATAGACGAACAGCCGCTTGCGGCCGCGCAGATGGAACAGCATCACGCCGGCGGCGTCGAAATGGTAGGGCACCCTGGTGCCGGGCGAGGACAGGATCAGCTGACCGGTGGTCTTGATCGGCTTGATGCCCAGCGTGCGCATGTTGGCCTGGAAGGCCTGGTGGATCGGCGTCCAGAGATCGGGATGGGCGTCCTGCACATCGCGCAGGTTCACCCACAGCCGCCCGGCCTTGATCTCGGCCAGGATGGTCGCGCCGTCGGCCCGTCCGCGGGCGCCGGTCTCAAGGCTGACCTGACCCTCGTCGTCATAGCTGTAGCTATTGATGTCGAAGAGCTCTTCCGGATAGCGGTCGAGCAGCGCGGCGAGCGCTTCGTCGGTGGCGAGGCCGAGCTGGTCGACCTGGTGCGGAAAGACGCGGGGTTCGAGCGGCAGGGACATCGTCTCGTCCTTCTAGAGAATGAGCATCGCGCCCAGCGCGCTGACGGCGGACTGGGGACGGGCCTTGTTGAGGGCGGCGGCGGCGGCGGCGGCGATGCCCCGCGCGCGGCCGACGACGGTGGTCTCGCAGGCGTCTATGGAGGCCCAGCGCCGGCGGACGCTGAGGCCCAGGCCCGCGCTGACGAAGCGCCCGCCGGCCGCCAGGGCCACGTCAGCGCCGGCCAGGGAAAAGGCGGCGGCCATCGCGCCGGCATAGCCCTGGCGATGGGCGACCCCTTCCAGGACCGTCTGCGACCGGTTGCAGAAGTACTTCTTGTAGGGCTCGCCCTCGAACCCGTAGTCGAACACCCTGAAGCCTTCGGCGGAACCGAGCCGCATGGTGTCGAGGCTGAGCAGGATGCCGGGGGAATACCGCGACACAGACGCCTCGTAGGCGGGCAGCCAGAAGTGATAGTTGGCGCCGGCGTGCAGGCCGTACTCGAAGGCCACCGGCTCGCCGCCCGCCTCGAGCACCGCCAGCCGGGCGCCGAAGCCCTCGACCCCGGTATCGGCCAGCAGGGCGCGGAGCAGGTCGGCGGTCCAGCCGCAGGCGAAGATGTCGTGCAGGCGCGAGCGTCGGTACTGGTCGCTCTTCAGCGCGATCAGACGCTCCAGCAGGGCCGGATCGTGGCCGTCGAGGCGGACCCGGACTTCACCACGATCGCGTTCCAGCGAGCGGCGTGAGCGGTCCTTGTCCTTGAAGTACTTGTTCCACTCGGCGCGACGGGCGGCGTCATAGGCCGCCCAGCCGTCCGTGAGGTCGGCCTGCAGGGTCCGGCGGGCGATAACGCCCTCGCCTTCCGCGCCCGGCCCGCTCCAGCCGCTGACGCCAAGGGAAGCGGCGCCGACCAGGTTGGGCAGCGCCTCGAGCGGGA
>JBIKTU010000074.1:0-7580 GCA_044347965.1 Caulobacter sp. | reverse complement strand
GGTAGCCCTCATCCTGGACGCCTGCGAGGCGGTCGCCCATGCGAACGCCAAGCTGATCGTCCACCGCGACATCAAGCCGTCCAACATCCTGGTGACCGGCGACGGCCGCACCCGTCTGATCGACTTCGGCGTCGCGCGGACGCTGGCGCCTACGCCGGGTACGCGCACGGAGACGCCGGTCTCTATCGAGTATGCGGCCCCGGAGCTGCTCGAGGGCGGCGCGGCGAGCGTCATGACGGACGTCTATGGTCTGGCGGCGACCCTCTATGAGCTGTTGGCCGGGCGCGCCCCGATCATCGTGGAGGGAGAGCCGATCGCCCTTGCGGTCCGTAGGGTCGCGGAAGAAGTGCCACCGCGGCTGGCCACCCTGGTCGAGCCCGCCGCCGGCCAGACGGCGATGATCCAGGATCTGGACTCCATTCTCGCCAGGGCGCTGCGCAAGGAGCCGGAGGAGCGGTACGCGACCGTCGCCGCCTTCGCCTCCGACCTTCGGGACGCGCTTAAGGGACGTCCGGTGGCAGCCCGAGCCGGCGAGCAAGGCTATGCGCTGCGCCGGTTCCTGCGGCGCCGGCGCTGGCCCATCGCGGCGGCGGCGGCCGTCGTGTTGAGTCTGACCGGCGGGCTTGGGCTGGCTCTGAACCAGGCCGAAAGGGCTGAACGCGAGCGCGACGCCGCCGTGCGTGAGCAGGCGCGGATGGAGGCGGTCCAGCAGTACCTCTACTTCATGCTGCGCAACGCCGCCGAGACCGGCGGCGCCGACGCCAACGCCGAGCAGGTGCTCGACAAGGCCGCCGCGCAGGTGCTGGCCCAGTTTGAGGCAGACCCGGCTCGCGGCGGACCTGTCGTCCGGATGCTCGGCGAACTCTACTTCTATCTGAACGACTACGAGGCGGCCGAGCCTCTTCTGACCCGGCTGATGACCGCGCCGGGCGTCGACCCCGCCATTGTGGCTTCCGCGGCCTATGATCTGGCCCAGGTGAAGCTGCGACAGTCGGAGCCGGACGACGCCGCCGGCTTCCTGGCCCAGGCGCAGCGCTTCTGGGCCTCCGATCCGGACCGCTGGCGCTCACAACTGGTCGACAGCCGTCTCGGAGAGGCCCGCCTGCTGCGCGATCAGGGCAAGGTCGGGGAGGCGGTCGCCCTGTTGCAGGCCAATCTGCCGGCTCGGCTCGCCATCAGCGGCGTCAAACATCGCGACACCGGCGCCCATTACAATGATCTGGGCGTGATGCTGGCGGCGGCGGGGCGCAACGATGAGGCCATCCCGATGTTCAGGTCGGCGCTTGGAGTCTGGGAGGCGACGGGGCTTTCGCAAGGCCCTGACGCCCTGAACACCCTCAACAACCTCGCGGCGCTGGAAGTCCTGTCCGGCCGTCCGGACCGCGCCGAGCCCCTGTTCGCGAAGGCGGTTGAGGTGCGGCGCCGGATGTACGGCGCCTCCGCGGCGACGGCGGCCCTGATCAGCAACTACGGCAAAACCCTGTTGCAGCTTAAGCGACCCGGCGAGGCGGCGGCTCTGCTGGAAGAGGCGGTGGCGATGGCGCGTGAGCATGCCGGCGTCGGCAGTCTGCACTATGCGTCGGCCCTCGCCGGATTGAGCGAGGCCCGGCTGACGTCCGGCGCGCTCGGCCAGGCCGAGAGGCTGAGTGAGCAGGGGCTTGCCGATGTGCGCGCCGAGCTCGGCGCCAGCCATCCAGCGTGGGCGGTCGTGGCGATTTCCCTGGGCCGGGTGCGGGCCGCCCAAGGGCGCGGCGTCGAGGCCGGGGCTCTGCTCGACGAGGCCGAGAAGGTCCTGGCCGCGCTGGGCCCGGCGGGCGCCTCGCAACTCAAGGCAATCAATCAGATCAGAACGCGATACGGGCTTCGTTGACGCCGTCGCCATCAGGCTGGCCGTGGTTGATTTCAACCGGCGCCATGTCGCCGACGACGCCGTTCAGTTCGCGATAGAGCCAGGCCCGCGCCTTCACCCAGTCACGCCGGACCGTGCGGTCGGTGACGCCCATCACCTTCGCCGTCTGCTCGTCGCTGTAACCCGCGAAGAAGCGGAACTCGACCACCTGGGACAGGCGGGGGTTCAGGCGCGACAGGCGGCCGAGGGCCTCGTCCAGCTCGACAAGGCGCTCATCGCTCTCCCAATAGGGTTCGATGTCGTCGGTCAGGGCGTCGACCTTGCCGAACCCGCGCTTGGCCGCCAGGCGCGCCCGGGCATGGTCGACCAGGGTGTGGCGCATGGCGAGGGCGGCGGCGTGGAGGAAGTGGTTGTCGTCCAGCCAGCCTTCGCTGCGCCGCAGCTTCAGCCAGGCCTCGCTGATCAAGGCCGTCGTGCGCAGGGTTTCGCCCGCCTTGACGCGGAACCGCTCGCGTTTGGCGATCCGGCGCAGCTCGCCCCAGAGTTCGGGGGCCAGCCGGTCGGCGGCCTGCCGCACGGGCTCGGGTGCGTCCGGATAGCGGGCATCGATCGGGACAGCACTCACATCGTCTCTCCAGGCCGCTACATCAGATTGGAGATACTAGGACGAATGCGCCGACGCGCCAGCGTCTGCACTGTGATCAGCCCTTCTCATCGGAATAGTGGAGCTGGACCACAATTGTGGCCTTGCCGCTCTCGATGACGGTGACGGCGAGCTTGGACCTGCCATCGCTCGATTGTCCCTCGAACCTGGTCTCCGTCGTCTTGCGAACCGGCCGGCTGGTCGCCTCGCCGGGCGTCATGCCGAGCCGCTCCATCGAGGCGCGGTGGAAGGCGATGACCTCGGCGGCGGGCTGCTTCACGCCGTACATCATCATGCCCGTGGACCGCAGCGCGTTCTCGCCTGACGAGGACGTCATGTAGGCGGCGTCGGGCATCGTCTCGACATAGTCCGGAACACCGTCACGCGGGATGGGGCGGCCGGCCGCTTCGGAGCGGATCACTTCCGCCACACCAGATGCCGCCGCCTCTGCGGCGCCGGGCGAACTGGCGGGCGCTACAGCGTCCGTCGAACCGCCCTGGGCGCCACAGCCCGTCAGCAGGAGAACCGGAGTGACCGCGAGGGTCGCGAGGATCGAGAACTTCATGTCAGGCGGTGCTCCCTCGACGGCCCTTCGCCGTCCTGAAGAGAGAACGTCAAATCACAGCCAGACCGGACAGCTCACTCTGGCGGGCGGCTCAGCCGCACCGCGATCCCGACGCCTTCGCCCGGGGCCAGATAGCGCCCCTCCAGCCGTCCATTGCTTGGCTTCGCCGGGATGATCAGCCGATGCGGCAGCTCATCGGCGCCGGGGCGGAACACAATCGTCGCCCGTCCGCCGCGCACCCGGCCTGTCACATCCTCCGAGACGCCGTCGAACTCACAGGACTCGGCTCCGGCCGCGGCGGGCGGCAGGTCGATGCCGCAGAAGGGCTGGAACAGAACGTAGTCGCCCTCGATCCGCCGTCCGTCCTGCTGGATCTGCATCAGCATCAGGGCGGCGTCGAAGGGATCGTCGGCCCGCGTCACCCGCCAGTTTCCATCCAGCGGGCCGGGGGCGGTTCCAACGGGGTTCCCCTGCGTCTCGTCCCGCGCCGAGGCCGGCGTGGCGATCACGGAAAGGGCCAGCAGTCCCGCACGGCAAGCGTTGGAGAGCGTCATGACGTCCGGGCTCCCGGTCAGGACACGTTGCGTGAGGCGCAGATCAACTGCTCGGTGTAGTCCCAGGTGCTCAGGAACTGCTGCTTCATTTCCGCGCGCTGGGCGGGCGTGATCATCGGATGCGAGCCATAGAGGTCCTCGAACCAGGCGTCGAACTCTGCAGGGGTCACCTTGCAGCCGCCGGGCTCCAGCACCCCGGCCTGTCCGCCGGCGCCGCCCTGACCGCCGCCTCCACCGCTTCCGGCCCCGCCTCCGCCACCGGATGATAGGCCGGCCCCCATCTCGGCGGCCAGCTGGCGGAAGAACTCGGCCATCTCCGCGGTCTTCATGCCGTTACGGGCCGATGTAATGAAGAAGTCCGTCGGCATGCAGGCGGAGGGATCCTCCGGCAGGGCATGTCCTTCCGCCACTGCGTCGTTGGCGATGCCCAGGCTGAACCGGCCCTCGATGCGCCCCCGGAAGATCGCCTCGGTGTTCTCGCTGCCGCGGTCGAAGTCGGCCGAAAACGTGCCGAGGATCGCGCCGTCGCCCGACGAGGTGATCTGCACCTGCACGACATCGGTTTCGATCCGCACCGAGGTGCTGACGCCGTACTCGGCGAACGGGGCATAGGCGGGCTCGTGCCATTCCGCCGTGACCCTGCCGCCGGAGACGCTTCCCACATAGCCGGGTTTGACCGAAGGGATGGTGAGGGTGATTTCCAGGGCGCGCATCTTGGCGGCCGCGACCAGCGCCGGGTCAAAGTTGCCAATCCCGACGCCGGGCCTGACCTCGCCGCCTGAGATGGCGCCCATGACGCTGGCGGCCGATCCCTGTAGGCGCGAGGACCCTTCTTCGTTCTCACGATCAATGGCCGACGATGTGTTGATATCGAGCGTATCGTTCAACATCCTGACCAGATCGGCGTTCTTGTTCAGGACGATCCGGATCTCTTCCGCGTCGATCGTGATCGGAACCACCGGCGTCGCCTCGGGTGCGCTGGGGGCCTTCGAAGGCGGGGGCGCGACCGTTCCGCCGTCCGGCTTGTCCACCGGCTTGGGATGGTAGCTGCACTGGCCTGTCGTGCTCGCGGCCTGCAGGCTGACCTGGACGCGGATGCGCACGGGTCGGGTGGTGGTGGGGTCAGGCGCCACGTTGATGAAGGACAGGATCGTCTCGTCTTTCACCGTCGATCGCTTGAGCGGCGTCGCCCGCACGCTCGCCCACCGCCGCACACGACCGCCGCTGTATCGGCCGGGCTGGGATACCCCGTTGGCGAGGCACTGGCCGCGCAGACCGACATGGATGTTGTCGATGGGGTTGGCCTGGCCGTCGCCATCAAGGATGGAGACTGTGATCGTGACGGGCGGATAGTCATCGGGCCCGATGCCGATCTGCGGGATCTCGAACCGGATGGCCTTGGCCGCGAGCGGCAGGACAGTCAATTCGACGGCAATGTCCTTGTCGATGGAAATGGGCTTCTTTGGCGCGCCCTCCATGAACAGGGCGGCCAACCATTTCTCATGGGCAAGGATGCCTTGACGGCTCTTGATGACCTGATCAGGCCACTCAATGAAGTGGGCGATGAACGCCGGAAACGCCCGGTACAGTCCGGTGGCGCCCCAGGTCGGATGCTGCTCGCGCAGAAAGCCGTCGAGCGCCGACACGCCGGTGTCCATCCACTCGCGGTTGGCGGCGGCCTTGGCGACATCCGTCGAGCTGATGACAACGCCCCTCAGCTTGGGGAACAGCTCGAAGTCACCGGGGACCGTCCCCCCGCGGCCTTTCCGCGCCGGCGCCTCTTCCTTCATCAGGAAACGCCAGAACGAGGAGGTGAAATAGGGCGCGTTGTCAGTCCAGAAGCCGCGGGCGTAGTCAGCCTCGGTCAGCGGCGCCACGGGCGGAGGGAGGCCCTCCCGGACCCAGGCCGGACGACGGGGCGGAACCCCCTTCAACGTCAGCGGATAGTCAAATGGGCGCGCGCCAATGTTCTTGGCGTGACTGCGCGCGCCCTTCCTGAGCGTCTTTTCGGGCTCGTAGCCGAGAGCCTTGAGAGAGTACTGCGGCGCTGAGTCGACATTGCCCTCGCTCCACCACTTGCCGACGCCATCGAGCACGCCCGGCTTGTCGTCGGAGACGACCATGTACCGGTCAATCGCATGGACAAGTTCATGGGCGATGGTGATCTTTGTTGAGAAGGGATGGTCCTTGTAAGGATCGAAGTACCCGAGCGAACTCAGGATCAGATGTGTTCCCTCGGGAACGGTGGTGAATGGGGTCTCGCCCCCGAAGTCGTTCATTCCCACGCCCCGTGCATCCCCGGCCGCGCCGGCGATGTCGGCCATGTCCCCGCAGACGAAGACATAGAACTTGCCGTCCGCCATCGGCAGCTTCGGAGGCGCCATCCCGAGACCCCTGAGGTAGAGCGATATGGCGCTGAGCGCCTCGCGGATGTCGGCGATCTGCTCGTAGGTCAGCTTGATTCCACGCGCCTTCTGCTCTTCCGGGCTGGCGACCGCCGGCACGACCGGCTGACGGTGGACCTTCCCCAGGAACCGCATGTCGACATAGTCGATGATCTCGAACCGGGGCCCTCCCGCCTGGTTCCATATCTGCTCGGCCCGGCGGCGGTCCCAGGTCAGGGACGCCAGCTTGGCCATAAGGCCGGCGACCCCGGCATTGACGCTCTGTCCCGAGACGCCCCGACCGTGGCCGGCGGCGGCAAGGGCCAGGGCGGTCGCGATCAGTTTGCGACGGGACAGGATCGTCATCGGGGTCTCCATTCCTGTTCGCAGTCTCAGAACGCTTTCCCGATACCTTCGCGAATCCGGTCCTGGACGCGGCGTTCGAGCTCCTCGCCGGCGGTGCGGGCTGTGCGATCAATGAAACCCGGTAGGGGCTGGCCCTTTGCATCGACGGGAACTGCTGGCGATACGCCGCTGGCTCCGGGCTTTGCGGCGGCCTGAGCGGACGCGCCAGGCTGTCTAGCCAGCTGGGCGTTAACGGCGGCGGCGATGACCGGGTCGCGGCCGATCAGCGTGCCGTTCCAGGAGCCTTCGGCGGCGCCGCCGGCGTCGCAGTAGTCCCAGTAGCCCTGGAAACCGGTGCGATCGCGGTTGAAAATGAGTGTCACCGAGCCCCAGTAATGGGTGCCGCCCCGCTCGGTGGCGCAGCGTTGGCGAGCGGTCGCAGCGTACCAGTGGCCGGCGAAGGTGGCGCCGCCATCGCTCGGGTCGGCCGTGGCGATCCCCTCGATGCGTCCGGCGTCCGACCCATCCGTGGCCCTGCCGGCATAGCGTCCGGCAACGCCGCCGAGATCCCAGCGTTCGAGTGTCAATTGCCCCCAGTCGGCGTCGTAGATCCGGCCGATGACCTCCGGCTGCCAGTCCAGCCGATAGGCGGGTCCGGGCGACGCCGCGCCGGATTCGCCGCCGGCCGCCGCCGGTCGTGCGCCGGTCTCTGCGCCCGAACCCGAGCCCGAGCCCCAGTCGCCCGGACCAAGGTACCGGACGGAACTGACCCGCTGGTTCCAGTCGCCCATGTCGCTGACACGGCCCTGAACGACCCGGCAGCCGCCCTGGTAGCCGGCGTCCAGGCAGACTTCCCAGCGCCCGTCGGCGACCATGCTGCGCGCCCGGTCACCGAATTTCACGGTCCCGAGGTTCTCGACACCCCGGTCGACACGCTTCGATTCTCCGCCAAAGCCGACTTCGGCAAAGAGCTGAAGCGCCGGTGCGTTCTGCGCGTCGGCCACGGTCGGCGCCAGAATCGCGATCACCATCGCGCCGATGCCTGCTGCTGCTTGGTTCATGTTCCGTATCCTGTTCAGGAAGCCCTCAGGCACAGGAACGGTAAGCCGGCGGCGATCCGGACATCATCGGTCGGGATTCTTGTGGCGTCGTCGCGACGCGGGTCATGTTCCCGGGCGTGGCGTAGCTGGGCGGAAGCTGCGCCGCTCGCGAAGCGCGCCCTTCATTGGGCGCCGTAGCG